>DFDV01000152.1:0-19515 GCA_002369025.1 Treponema sp. UBA3819
AAAGAAGGTAAACTTAAAAAACATGATGGCGTTATCATAACAGACTTGCCCGGCATCTATTCACTTTCTCCCTACACGCTGGAAGAAGTTGTTGCCCGTAACTATCTGGTTGGCGAACGTCCGGATGCAATCCTCAATATCGTGGACGGCACAAACTTGGAACGCAACCTCTACCTCACCACACAGCTGGTGGAACTGGGCATTCCCGTGGTTGTTGCGCTTAACATGATGGACTTAGTTAAGAAGGCTGGCGACAAGATTGACGTTGCAGAACTTTCCCGTCAGTTGGGCTGCAAAATCGTAGAGATTTCCGCACTTAAAGGTGATGGAGTAATGGAAGCCGCAGAAGAAGCAATCAAAGCGGCCAAAGAAACAAAGACCATTCCTCAGCATACTTTCTCCGGTCCGGTAGAACATGCCATCGCTCATATTGAAGAAGTTGTGGTTCACGATTTACCGGAAGAACAGCAGCGCTGGTATGCCCTCAAAGTCTTTGAGCGTGATGAAAAAGTTCTGGAAATGCTCAAGATTCCCCAGGACAAAATTGACCATGTAGAAAAAGACATTACTGCAGCGGAAAAAGAACTGGATGACGACGCAGAAAGCATCATCACCAATGAACGCTACATCTACATTGCAGGTATCCTCAAGTCCAGCTACAAAAAAGTGAATGCAGGCAAACTTTCTTCCTCAGATAAGATTGACCGCGTCGTTACAAACCGCTGGCTGGGTCTGCCCATTTTTGCCTGTGTTATGTTTCTTGTCTATTGGATTTCCATGGTGGGAATCGGTGCATCAGCAACTGACTGGGCAAATGACGGCCTCTTTGGTGACGGCTGGCATCTCTTTGGTATCGGCACAAGTGCATACGAAGAAGAAGCAGAACTGTACGGAGAGGCTTCAATTGCCGCAGACGCCTATGCTGGACTCGATGTAGAAGCAGAAGACTTTAATGCAGACGTCGCACTTGCCACCCTTCAGTCTTATGTACCAGAAGCTCAGAAAGCAAAGTATATAATTGAAGACGAAGAAACACTGGAAGAAAAGGAATTCGTCATATATTACGACACAATTCCCGAAGACGCCAGTGATGATGTAATTCCTATGACTTATAAAGATGCCGTTGCATATTTTGCTGAAAAAGGTTTTGATGCGCCTGACCCCGCAAATTACGGCGTATGGGTACCCGGCATTCCTGTTATCGTGGAATCTGCACTGGACGCAATCGGTTGTGCCGACTGGCTCAAAGGCCTGATTCTGGACGGTATCGTAGCCGGTGTGGGCGCAGTCCTTGGCTTTGTTCCTCAGATGCTGGTCCTCTTCCTCATGCTTGCCTTCCTTGAAGCCTGCGGTTACATGGCTCGAATTGCATTCGTTCTTGACCGTATTTTCCGCAAGTTTGGTCTTTCCGGAAAGTCATTTATTCCTATGCTCGTCGGCACAGGCTGTGGCGTTCCCGGCGTTATGGCAAGCCGCACGATAGAAAACGAACGCGACCGCCGTATGACCATTATGACAACCACCTTCATTCCTTGCGGTGCAAAAGTTCCATTCATCGCAATGGTTGCAGGCGCAATCTTCGGCGGAGCTGCCTGGGTTGCAACATCAGCTTACTTCATCGGCATGGCCGCAATCATAATCTCAGGCGTAATGCTCAAAAAGACAAAGATGTTCGCTGGAAATCCGGCACCTTTCGTAATGGAGCTCCCGGCTTATCACATGCCGACACTGAGCAATGTTCTTCGCTCAATGTGGGAGCGCGGCTGGTCATTCATCAAAAAGGCCGGAACAATCATCCTTCTTTCAACAATCGTCGTATGGTTCACAAGTTTCTTCGGCTGGACGGAAGAAGGATTCGGAATGCTTAGTGAAGATCAGCTTGACTCTTCAATCCTTGCCAAAATCGGTTCCTGCATCGCATGGATTTTTGCTCCTTTGGGCTGGGGAAACTGGCAGGCAGCCGTGGCTTCAATCACAGGTCTTGTGGCAAAGGAAAACATCGTCGGTACAATGGGCATCCTCTACGGAAGCGGAGAACTTTCAGCTTATCAGGCAATGGCACAGGCCTTCACAAGCGTGGCCGGCTTCTCATTCCTGGTCTTCAACCTGCTCTGTGCTCCCTGTTTTGCGGCAATCGGTGCAATCAAGCGCGAAATGAACAACGCAAAGTGGACATGGTTTGCCATTGGCTATGAGTGTGGTTTTGCATACGTCATTGCTTTCCTCATCAATCAGTTTGGCAAACTCTTCACTGGCAACGTAAACATCATCGGACTGATTCTTGCCCTTGCTGCTCTAGCCTGCATGATTTACATGCTCTTCTTCAAGAAATACACCGAAGCAACAACGCTCACGGTAAAGACGGAAAAGTAAATTGGGTACTTTCATTGTAGGCATCATTCTGGTGGCTGTTGTTTCAGCCATCATTGTGAGCCAGGTAAAAAACAAAAAGAAAGGAAAATCCTCATGCGGCGGTAATTGTGCCCATTGCGCTGCCGCCTGCCATGGGGCTCATGGGGGGGAGGTCTCCCCCTCGCTCCAGCCTGCGGGGCAGTCTTCCGCTACCCCCTCTGCGGGCTCAGACGCCGCCCGCAAGGCCTGCTCCACAATTCTGGAAATTGATGGCATGATGTGCGGTATGTGCGAAAGCCACATCAATGATGCCATTCGCAACAATTTTTCTGTAAAAAGCGTAAAATCTTCCCACAAGACAGGTATCTGCCAGATAATCAGTGACAGTCCCTTGGATGAAGAAAAACTCCGCAGCGTCATTTCCGCCACGGGCTACAGGGTAAAATCCTTAGGCTAAAGCCTGCGCTAAATCAGCAATCAGGTCGTCTGCATTTTCTATGCCTACAGAAAGCCGCAGAGTCCGGCCTGTAATGCCGTTTTTCAGCCGCAGGGCTTCCGGCACTTCTGCATGGGTCTGAGTAAGGGGATAGGTAATCAGCGTTTCCACACCGCCCAGGCTTTCTGCAAACTGAATCAGTTCTACAGAGCCCAGCACTTTTTTTGCCGTCTCCTCATCCTTTACGTCAAAGGTCAGCATGCCGCCAAAGCCGGTTGCCTGTTTTTTCATAATTTCGTGACCGGGATGTTCAGGCAGCCCCGGGTAGAGCACCTTTGTTACTGCCGGCTGTTCTTTTAGCCAGTAAGCAATTTTAAGCGCATTCTGCTGGGCTTTTTCCATACGCAGAGCCAGAGTCTTAATGCCTCGCAATATCAGCCAGGAGTCAAATGGCGAAAGTCCCGCGCCAGTTGTCTTGATGAGGTAGCGCAGTCTTTCCTGAATGTCGCTTCTTTTTGTTACCAGAAAACCTGCCAGCGTATCATTGTGTCCGCCCAGATATTTTGTCCCGCTGTGTACCACAATATCCGCTCCCAAAGTCAGCGGTTTCTGAAAATAGGGCGACAAAAATGTGTTGTCCACAATCAGCAGAATATTGTGACTGCGGGCAATTTCAGATACCTTTTTCAAATCAGTAACATGCATCATGGGATTAGTCGGCGTTTCAAGGTAGAGGGCTTTTGTTTCCGGCTTAATCAGGGATTCAATGTCATCACTGCTAAAATCAGCGCGGGTAAAGCCAATGCCGTTCTTTGCAGAAACAGCATCAAAAAGCCGGATTGAACCGCCATACAAATCAGAGTCAATCACCAGATGGTCGCCCGGGCTGAACAATTCCATAAGCAGGGAAATAGCGGCCATACCGGAAGAAAGTGCAAATGCGTCAATTCCTTCTTCCAGCTGGGCAAGAACTTTTTCCACCTGTTCCCGTGTAGGATTCTGCAGGCGTGAATAATCAAAACCAGTAGACTGCCCGACCGCAGGATGAGCATAAGTTGCCGTCTGATAAATGGGAAAACTTACCGCTCCATAGTGTTTGTCTTTGTTATCTTTTTTTTCCAGATGAATACATTTTGTTTCCGGTGCAAACTTCATTTTAAACTCCCAAAAAACTCACTCCAACGGTTGAGCAAGATGCAGGAAAATACTAATGTATAAAACCTAGTAAGTCAATAGGAAATACCGGACTAAATTTCGTATTCAATGCGGCGGAGAACACGCTGCAGGAATTGTCTGGTTCTTTCTTCTTTAGGATTGTTAAAAATATCCCGGCTGCTTCCCTTTTCTACGACAATGCCACCGTCCATAAAGACTACCTGCGAAGCAACTTCTTCGGCAAAACTCATTTCGTGGGTAACTACAATCATCGTAGTTCCTTCTTTTGCCAGTTCCTTTATGACGCCCAGTACTTCACCAACCAGTTCCGGGTCAAGGGCAGAGGTTGGTTCATCAAAAAGCACTACATCCGGATTGGGAGCAATGGCCCGGGCAATGCCTACCCGCTGCTGCTGACCGCCGGAAAGCTGTGAAGGATAAAAATCCTTGCGTTCCAGAAGACCTACTTTTTCCAGAGCCTTTTCTGCGATGGCCCGGGCCTCCTCTTTGGGAACTTTACGCGCCGTCACCAGGCCTTCCATTACGTTTTCCAGTGCCGTTTTATTTGTAAAAAGATTGTAATTCTGGTAGACAAAACCTGTCTTACGGCGTACATTCAGAATTGTTTTTTTGTGGGCGTGGGCAAGACTGGTTTTTATTTCATCAAATTCCAGCTGTCCGTCATCTGCTGTTTCCAGAAAGTCAATTGTCCTGAGCAGAGTAGTTTTTCCTGAGCCGGAGGGACCTAAAATGACTACAACATCGCCTTTTTCTACAGTCAGGTCTACACCCTTCAGGATTTCATTTTTTCCGAATGATTTTCTTACGTTGGTCACTTTCAGCATATCATTTTCCTCCTGCAGTCTTATACAGACCTGCCTCTTTTTCCCAAACCTTAAAGAGATACTGTACCACCGAACAAATGATGATATAGATTACAAATATATCCAGATACGACTCCAGGTAGTTGTAGCCGTACGATGCTTCAATTTTTGCTACGGCGGTTACATCCTTTACCGTCATCATAAAGGCCAGGGATGTATTTTTTATCAGAGTTACCGTAGCATTACAGATGTTTGGCAGGGCCGCCGTAAGTGCCTGCGGAATGATAATCCTGCGGTAGGTCTGTGCATAGGTGAGTCCGCTGGTAAATCCCGCTTCCAGCTGACCCTTGTTTATCGTGAGCAGTGCCGAGCGGAAGACTTCAGAAAGGGTTGCCGCCGTGTTCAGGGAAAACACAATAAAAGCATACCAGATAGGATTGAGCGAAAAGACATCAAAAGAACTTCCGCTGCTTTTTACCCATGCATTCAAAAGTGACGGAAAGAGTGAATATACTACCAGAATCTGCAGGACAACCGGCGTTCCCCTGATAAAGGAAACATAGGCTGCGCTTATCTGGCTCAAAATTTTAGTCTTGTGGATGCGCGAAATGGCAATCAAAAATCCCAGGACGCTTCCCGCAAGCAGGGCCACAATCGTAATCAGCAGAGTAGTAGGAACTGCCTTCCAGAGCAGAAAAAATGTCTTCAGTAAAAATGATATGTCAAACATTATTTTCCTCCTGCCTTATACTGTTTTTCTGCCTTTAGAAAAGTTTTTTTCCAGCTGCTTAAAGATACGCTCAAAGGCAATGGTCAGCACCCAGTAAATGATTGCCAGTGCTGTATAGGTTTCCAGCGCATAGGCTCCAAAATTAATGCTCACAAAGAGGTTTCCTTTTCCCATCACGTCAATCAGGCCGATGGTAAAAGCAAGGGAACCTTCCTTCAACAGTGCAATAAAAGAATTTCCCAGGTTTGGAATGGAAACCACAAAAGCCTGGGGAAGCAAAATCCTTGTGAATGCCTGGGCTTCTGTGAGTCCGCTGGTAAGGGCTGCTTCCCTTTGTCCTGCAGGTACGGCAAGGTAACTTGACCGCATGATTTCTGCTGCGCTCGCACTAAAAAGCAGACCCAGGGCTGTAATCACGTAAAAGGATTTTGCCCAGTCATTTATATCAATTTCAAACAATGCCCAGAAAAGGGTGGGCAGGCCATAAAAAATGACAAAAAGCATGACGATGGAAGGCGTACAGCGGAAGGCATTGATAATGAATCCCGCTGTTTTTCTCTGCCACCTTCGCTTGGAAAGTCGTGCCCGGGCAAGAAAGAAGCCAAGGGTCAGACCCACCGCCATTGTGCCGGCCAGAATTCCGAATGTAACGGAAAGGTAGGGCAGCAGTGTCGGTAATATTTCTAGTATTTTTGCAGGGTAAAAGGGTCTGTCCATGGCTATCTCCTCGCAAGGCCTTATTTCAGCAGGGCGGAAACATCCTCGCCAAAGTACTGAATTGCCAGCTTAGATACAGTGCCGTCTTTTTTCAGCTGCTCAATTGCCCTGTCGTATGCATCGGCAAATTTCTGCTGCTTGCGGTTAAAGAGCGGCCAGGTTGGAATGCCCTTGTAAGTGATGTAAGTAAGCTTGTCCTTGTACTGGGCATAGGGGGCGCCTTCTACAAGCACGTTGTTCTGGAATGACAGCTTAATGTCCACATAGGCATCATAGCGGCCTTCGTTTACCCATACATAACCGTCAGTTGCGCCAAACTGATCACCAGCAACCAGTTTTACCTGTGCATCTGGATGTGACTTGTTGTATTCGTCAATAACAGTGTACTGAGCGTTTGCGGCGCCAATCGGTACCAGTTTGCCAGAAAACTTTGCAAAAGAAGGCAAGTCGTGAATTTTGTCTGCCGTATCACTTCTGATGACAATACCGATAACGCTTGCACCAATCGGATTCTTGGGGAAGATGTACTTCTTTCTGCGTTCATCTGTAACCCATACACCCTTTGTACCTACATCATACTTTCCCTGCAGAACGCCAATGAGCAAATCATCGTCAGAAGTAGGATGATACTCAAACTCGTACTCAGGCAGCAGCTTGTCCACTTCTTTCAGAACGGCCACTTCAAAACCGTCAGACTCGCCTTTATCATTCACAAAATCGTAGGGCTTGTAGTAGTTTGTGTGAGCCACACGAATCTTCTGAACCTTTACCTTTTTTTCCTTTGCAGTTGCTGAACCAAAAGCCAGTGCAATGATTGCAATTCCCAAAATCACCTTTTTCATAATAATACCTCTCTTGTTATATATTTTTACTCTCTCCGAGTATCCTCTGTTATTGAGCCGCCTCGCGCACCCATTCCAGATGTGCAAAGTCCGTATCCTTGGGAATAGTGCAGTCTGCTCCCAAAATTACGCCGGTTCTTCCTGCCTCATCAAGCAGACGTTTTGTTTCTGCCTGAATTTCTTCTTTTGTTCCCTTATACAGAAGTCCGTCCTTTGTGTTTGCAAAACCGCCAATAACAGCCTTGCCGCCAAAAAGTTTTTTTCCTGCACCAAGGGAAACCCCTTCCACTACAGAAGCAAAGTTGATTACCTTTGCCGGATAGTTCTTAAAGATTGAAAGATTATTGCGTGCTCCCTCGTAACCGCATACGTGCAGAATATTTGTTCCGCCCGCCGCATTTGCCGCAGTCAGTATGGCAAGTTCTGAAGGAGAAACAACTTCCGCATACAGGTCCGGGCCGACACTTGCATCCTGAAGGCTCTGTACGCTCAGGTAAATACCGTCAGCGCCACCCTCCTGAATGACAGCCTTAGCCAGAATTTCCGTGTTCTGTGCAATTACACCCAGAGCGTAAATTACCGCATCCTTGTCCTGCTTAATGAAGTCGGCAAGTTTTTTGTCTCCGCCACCTGCGCTCCACTTAAAGGCTGTTGCAGGTGCAAAAATATTGTAAAAAGTTGCCACTTCTGAACCAAAACTGGAAGTCAGTTCCTTTACCAGAGAAACCTGATCACGAATCCAGGCATCGTCAGCGGCAATCGGCTTAAGATTGCGCAGTTCAGACGCAGACTTTACATTTTTAAGGAAAGCTCCTGTCTTTGGCTCAAAGAAATAGCCGTCGCTCATCAGTTTGACAAAATCCGGCTTAAAAGTAGAAACAAAGCGATTGTGTCCACTGATGTTCTGCGTACGCATTTCAGGAATATCATAGGCAGACTGCAGTTCGTCCGCCGTGTAATGAAACCAGAATCCAATTGGAACGCGTTTTGTGGGCTTATTGTTAAACGCATCCAGAACAAGCTGTTTTTTTTCTGACATAAGTGCCTCCGTTTTTATTTCATACCAATTTAGTATGTTTTTAACTGACAAGAGCACTATATATCTAATTACCTAGTATGTCAATAGGATTAGTATGTTTTCTTGATTTTTCCTGTCTTTTTTTCAGAATCTACCTTTTTTTTCCTTGTCCGCCATTTATTCCTCTATCATCGCTTCCAATGTTGCAAAAAGCGTGTCTGGCTGTATTGGTTTGGAAAGATGGGCATTCAGTCCTGCCTGCAAACTTCGCTGCACGTCTTCGTCAAAGGCATTTGCCGTAAGGGCTATGATGGGAATCTTCTTTGCGTCCTTGCGGTTAAGTTTTCGTATTGCTGCGGTGGCTTCAAGACCGTCCATTTCAGGCATCCTCATATCCATGAGAATCGCATCGTAGTATCCTTCTTCGTGTGCGGTAAACATTTCCAGGGCAATTTTTCCATTTTCCGCATGTTCGGTCTGCATCTCCCGCATCGAAAGCACTTCCATCATAATCTGGGCATTTACGTCCATATCTTCCGCAAGCAGCACACGTTTTCCCTTTAAGTCGGCCTTATGCGGGGTCAGAGCATCTTCTGCCCGTTTGTTTTTGAGCACTTTCTTAAATTCATCTATCAGAACACCAGAGAAAATTGGCTTTGGAACAAAACTGTCTACGCCGGCTTCCAGGGCTTCTTCCAAAATGTCATCCCAGTTGTAGGAGGTGAGGATGATAACTGCACTTTCATCACCAGTTTCTGCCCGGAGTTGTCTTGTCGTTTCTATACCATCCATTTCCGGCATTTTCCAATCCACAATGATAAGATTGTATGGCTCTCGTCGGGCAGAATGGACTTTCGTCATCTCCACGGCCTCTTTTCCAGAAAGAGCGGTATCTGCTTTGATTCCTGCATTTTCAAGCACCAGTTTTGCATGCTGAACAGCAACATCATCATCGTCCACCACAAGCACACGCATGTCGCTGGGGCGAATTTCTATGTCAGTATCTTGCCGGGCCTTTTGTTCAGAATCGTGCAGTGTCAGGGTAACGGTGAATATCGTACCCTTGCCTTTTTCGCTTTCCACGGAAATATCACCGTTCATCATTTCCACAATGTTTTTTGTTATGGCCATTCCCAGCCCGGAACTTCCGTACTTGTTGGTTGACTTTGAATCTTCCTGACTGAAGGTGTCAAATATCTTTGGCAAGAACTCGCTGCTCATGCCAATGCCCGTGTCAGAAATGATAAATTTGATTGTGGACTGCTTGTCGTAGTTGGCAATTTTTTCTACCGTCAGGGCAACCTGACCGCCTTTTGGAGTAAACTTTACGGCATTTCCCAAAATATTTATCAGTACCTGCCGAATTTTCATGTCATCACCAATGTAACATTCGTCAATATTTCCATTGATGCGGCAGGTGTAGCTAAGGCCTTTTTCTTCGCACTGCCCGTTAAAGATGGTATTCACTTGAGAAAGCAGTTTTGAAAATTCAAATACCTCGCTTTTTAGCACCATGCGACCGGACTCTATGCGGCTCATGTCAAGAATATCGTTTATGAGGCTCAGAAGATGTTCCGCAGAACTACCGATTTTCAAGAGATAATCCCGTGCCTTATCGGAAAGCCCTTCTTCATGCAGGGCAAGGCTGTCCAGCCCGATAATTGCATTCATCGGCGTGCGGATTTCGTGGCTCATGTTGGAAAGGAATGTGGTCTTTGCCTTACTTGCTTCTTCCGCAGCCTTGAGCGCATCGGAAAGTGCCTGATTTTTTGCAAGCGACTCACGCATTTCTTCGTCAATGTTGGTAAATCCTACGCCAACAATATGTACCGTTCCATCCGTTCGGTCTTCTTCCTTGTGCACACTGGCCATACGGAGCATCTCATAGCTTTCTTCACCTTTGTAAACAGTCAGGTACCGGAGCGAAATAAGCGTTTCTTTTTTAAGTGCCTCACGAATGGCATTCGGTTCAATAAAGGATAGGAACTTTTTTCTGTAGTCTTCCGCCACATATGTTTCAGCATAGTCGCTAAAAATCTTGCGGAAAGAAAAATGCTCGCCCACCGGAAAGGGCTCTTCCTCGGGATTTTTGGAGCGGTAGCAGATGCCGTCATCGCTATCCAAATCCACATAGTAGACGCTACGGTAATCAGATGCAAGAGCGGTAATCATGTTGTCTTGTTCATTGCGCTTTCTTTCCTGCCGTGCAATCTGCTGTTGCAGTGCAAGTTGTTCTTCCAGTTCTTCCTGTTTTATGCGGTTTTCTGCATCCGCCACTTCTTTTTCCAAAGTAAGCCTTGCCGTCTTTCTGTTTTGCAGGATGATGAAGACAAAAATAGACACCAGTATGACGGCAAGCAGAGCGGAAAGCATGGCGCTGCGGAATATAATGCCGTTTGAAATAGTGCTGATTTGGCTAGAAATAATGCTTTCACGGATAAGGTAGGTAAGCATCCAATTGGTGTTGTGGACGGGAACGTAGTACATGGTTTCCCTAATATTATTGTAGGTAAAAGATGCCACGCCTTCCTTGTGCTTTACAAAATCTTCCCGCAATGTTGCAAGAGAAAAACCATTTTCAAAGTGAGCGTTTTCCAGTACGGTCAAGAGATTGTCCTCTCCCGCAAGTCCGCCAAGAACAGTGTTTGCAAGAGAAAAACCATTCGCCGTATAGATATTGCAGAAAGTAGTATTATTGACTTCTGATTGGGCTGAAAGTGATATGCCGTTAAGCATACGGGCCATGTCTATCTCCATAAAGCAGACTACCAGCATTTTTCCATTAAAAGGCAGCCGGTCAACAGGAACAGCAATAATCAGTTTTTTATATTCAGTATGCTGATTCTTTATAGAAATTTCCGGGGCGGAAAGGGTCGTGTAGTCAAAATCATACAGACTTATGTCAGTCCGCGTTCCCTGAGAAGTGTAGATAAGTCCCTCTGTATCAACAAAGGCAAATTTTTCAAGCCCATAGAGTTGCTTCATCTTTGCCTGATAGCGTTGCAGGTTTTCGGTACTGGAAAGGTCATCTTTTTCCATAAGCCTCAGGGCAATATCCAAATCGCTTATGTAGTCAGAAAGTGCGGCGGCAACAACCTGTTCTCGGCGGGTTGCAAGTTCATCAAGGTAGAAAAGACTTACATTTCGTACCGCTTTCTCCGTGTCCTGGCTGGCAGAACGCCCTGTCAAAAATGTGCCGCCCACAAGGACTATTGCACAGACCGTTGCTCCCAAAAGAGAAATAATCAGTCCGTTCCGCTTTTTTCTTTCCATACCGCAATCATCTCCTATAGAGAAATTATATCACACAATGCAAAAGTTTGACAAAAAAAGTGTCGGGCGGTCCGGCTAAAGCCGTCGCTATGTCCGTGGTTCCGCTTTCGCTCCATACCTGCGGTACGGCTTAGGCCGCCACTCCCAGCGCTACCGCTCCCTGCTCAAAACAAATGGCCTGTACTGATGCCGCTTCCAATCAGTTCGCTGTGGCCGCCGCTTACAGGTTTTACTTCAATCCGCTGGTCTATTTCATTTATGACGTCCTGAACATGGGTAATGATACCCAGCATTTTGCCGTCCTTCTGCAGATTTTTCAGGGCATTTATTGCTTCGGTTAAAAGTTCGCCGCTTAGGGTACCAAAGCCTTCGTCCAGGAAGAGTGAGTCTACGCGTACATTCCGGCTTGCAAATTCAGAAATTCCCAGCGCAAATGACAGGCTGACCAGAAAGCGCTCGCCGCCACTCAGGTTTGCAATTGAACGGGCTTCTGCAAAATAAATGTCCTGAATATCAAATTCAAGCGAAGCCGGAGCCTTTTGCACCACCTTGTAGCGGTTTGTAATGCCATAGAGGTTTTTGTTTGCAAGGGCAAGCAGGGAGTTAAAGGCAAGACTCTGAACAAATACAGACAAATCTGCTCCTTCCCTCATGCCAGCCCATTTGTTCATCTGCTCCCAGGTGTCGTATTCTGCCTGAAGTTTTGTATATTCTTCAAGAATTGATTTTAACTTATCCTGGTTCTGCATGTTGGCTATCAGAGTCGCGCTGATTTCCTGCAGTTCTTTTCCTGTAAGTTCACGGTCTTCAGAAAGGGCACTTTCTTCTGCGAGTACAGCATCTTTTGTTCGGGAAAGACTGACAGTCTTTTTGTAATCCTCGTAGGATTTTTCTGCATGGGAGAGTGCCGATTCTGCCTTTGTCTCTGCCGTTTTAAGTTCTTCCCGTTTTTTTGCAAGGCTGGCAAAATCCTCATCACTCATGCGGGCGGCAGTAAAGGTCTCCTCGGAGTCAAAGCCGTTAGCCTGATATTTTTTTGCAAAGGCGTCTTCTGCGCTCTGTAATTGCGGGGCACGGGCCTTTATGTTTTCCTGTACCTGAATCTTTTTTGCATCCAGGGAAGTCCTCTTTTCCTGTGCCGCCTGCTGGCTTTTTTCTGCTTCATCCGCCTCTTCTTTAAGGCTGGAAATCACTTTTTCTTTTTTTGCGGCTTCTTCATCCGGAGACTTCTGGCCAAAAAGTTCCTCACGATCTTTAGTCAGCTTTAAAAAGCTTTCGTTTGCTTTCTTATAGTCTTCCTGTATTTGCGTCAGATTCTTTTCCTGTAAGACAAGATTTTCTGACAGGGTGCGCATTTCTGCAGATTTTGCATTATAGTCGCTTTCTGCCTCTTTCAGGTCTTTATCTGTCTTTTCCCATTTTTTCTGCTGCAGGCGCAGACTGTCCAAAAGAGAATCAAGCTTATCTTCCGTCAGCGGCTCTGTCAGACTGTCCTTCCATGCTTCAAAGATTTGGGAAATCTGTCCGAGGGTATTTGTACAGGCAGAGCGGGCTTTCTGTTCATTTTCCACAGTGTTTTTCAAATCATTTTTTGCGGAGATAACTTTTTGCTGCAAAGACTGCAATTCCTGCTCAATGGTATCCCGCTTTGCCGTAAGATTGCCGCTCCTTTCCCTGATGCTTTCTTCTTTGCCGTCGGGCAGGGGATTTTCTGACTCTGTCAGCGAATCCTCTTTTTTGCCAGCATCATTTTCCTCTGCTTCAGAAAAATCCAGTTCTCCCTGCAGGACCTTTTTGTGGGAAGTATGGTAGACTGATCCGCATACAGGACAAGGCTTTCCCTTTTTCAGTTCCCGCCTGAGCATGGTCGCAATCAGCAGGGCATCTGCAGAAACAAACTGCCTGATTTCTTCATCAATCGCATTCAGCTGAGACTGGAGTGAATCTATCTTTTCCTCATAATTCTTTTTGCTTTCAGAAAGACCGGCTGCATCTTTTTCATATTGTTTTGCAAGCCTTATCTGTTCGGTCAGACTTTCTTTAAGGGTTTCTGCTTTTGTGATGGCAGCAGAAAGATTTTCGTCATTCTTGTGTGCGCCCAGATATTTTTTGAAAGTGTCAATTGATGCTTCCAGAGCCTGACAGTCTTTTTTGAGCCCCTGCACTTTGCTTCTGCTTTCTTCTGCCTGCTTTTCCGCATTTGTCCTGCGCGTTTCTTCATCCTGCAGGCTTTTATTTGCGGCGGCAATCTCTACATCAAGTTTGCGCACCGTATTCCAGGTTTTTTCCTGAAGGTTACGATCTTCTTCTTCGGCCTGAACTTGTGTTTTAGATTTTTCGGCTTTTTCCTTCGCCTGGGCAAAGAGAGTCTCAGCCGTCGCAAGCTGGTCTGAAAGGGAAGAAAACAGGTTTCTGTCACTTTGCTGTCCGTTACGCAGATTCAGCAGAGTCATATATTCACTTTCACACTGTCTGGCAGCCTCTGCAAGCGTAAGGCTTTCTTCCTGAAGGGCAAAGACTTTTTTTTCACTGGCAATTCTTTCCATTTCAGACTCTGCTGCCTGAAAGTCTTTCTGCAGACGGTCAAGTTCTTCAAAATATGCCAGTTCTTTCTGAATCTGTGTCAGCTTATCTTCCAGAGACTTATTTTTTTCTTCCAGTTCTGTTTGTCTTTTTCTGGTATTTTTTTCTTCTTCTTCACTCAGCAGCGATTTTTCCACATCTTCTTTGCGTTCTTTGCTTCTCTGAAAATTCTTTTTTATTTCGCTGAACTCTTCGGCAATTTTTTTTCCTATAGTGCGGTATCTTTCTGTTCCCGTCAGTTTTTCAAGAATTTCTGCCCTTTCCCTGGCATTGCTTTCCAAAAAGGCACTGAATTCTCCCTGAGCCAGCATAATTGAACGGCAGAACTGCTTGTAATCCAGCTGGATGATTTCCTGTGTTTCTTTTTCCAGACCCGAGCCTGTACCAGAACGAGGAATAAACGAACGGTCGTTAGTAATATCCCCACCCGCATCGCCAAAACTATCGTTCGTAAGTTTTGTGATTTTATATGACGCTTTCTGCAATTTACCCGTCGGCTTTAAGTTTGCCCGGTTCTGCTGGAATTCCGAAAGAAAAATTCCTTTTTTACATGCGTAGGTTACTGCGGCCCGGCAAAAGCCTGTACCCCGGGTCATCAGTTCATTTCCGCTTTCGCCATTATTTATGGCTTCCAGTCTTGGCGTGCGTCCGTAGAGGGCAAGGGTTATGGCATCAAGCAGTGTTGTTTTTCCCGCACCGGTCGGCCCGTGAATGACAAAGATATCGTGGTTTTTTGCATAGTCAGGATGAGTAAAATCAATCGTCCATGAGCCGGCAAGAGAATTTATGTTTTCACATTCAAGCTTTAGAATCCGCATTTACACCTCTCCCGCCAGCTTCATAAAGAGCGGCAAAAATTTTTCTACAGCGGCCTTGCCTTCTTCGCTATCTGCATCCAGTCCGCTTTTAGTCAGAATAAGGCGGGTAAAAATTTCCCGGTCGTCCAGATTTTTTATTTCCACGGCATCGTACTGAAAAGCCCCGCCATCTGAAAACATTTTTTCCGTATCCATGATTTTCCAGCTGACAACGGATGCGTTTGCCGGAAGGGCATGTACAGCGTCTTCCAGATAATTCTGGGCATTTATTCCTACTTCCCTCTTGTAGCAGACTTCCAGAAAAACCGGCTTGTCGGCCTGAGGAAAACGCATCAGCTGATTTTTAATGTCTTCGAGAGAACCTGAAAGCCGGCGGTAAACAAAGGGCTGGGGTGTTTCCAGTTTTTCCACAGACAGGGTTTTTTCAGCAGATGTTTTCTTGCCTTGAGAAGATGCTTCAACTTGACCAAAAAGCACGTAATGGGGAATGTCTGCTTCATCAAAGCCCATTACAAAGGGAGAGCCTGAATAGCGTACCGCAGGATTTTTTGCCACCATGGTCGTGTAATGAATATGACCTAGGGCAATATAATCTGCCGGAGGAAAGACAGAGGGCGGAACATTTCCCAGCGTGCCCAGAACATCCAGCACTTTTACTCCGTCGTCACTTTTAACACTGCCTGCCGCTCCTGAAAGTCTTCCTTCCAAATCTGCCGCATACAGATGGCCCGTAGCAATAATTGGGAGAGGACGCCCCTTCCGCATCTTTTCTGCTGCCTCATATACTGTGTCGTAGAGTTTTTTGTAGGCAAGGGCATAAAGGTCGCCGTCAGAAATTTTTTCAGAGAGCAGGTTTCTCAGTTCCAGTTCACGCACAAAGGGAAGAGCCATGCAGATTCCGTTTGCACTGCCATCTTCATCAAGCAGTTCAATGCACATGTCTTCCGGCGAAAGTCCGTTTATTGAACCTATAACCCGAATGTGCAGCACTTCAAGCAAATCTTTTGCAGAGTCCAGAAGCAGGGCAGAGTCATGGTTTCCGCCTGTGATGATTACATTTTTGCAGCAGGTATCCACAAGAGATGCCAGGAAGGTGTAGTAGAGGCGGCGGGCTTCTACCGGAGGATTTGCTGTGTCAAAAATATCTCCAGCCACAATCAATGTATTTACATTTTTTTCTATAATCTGATTTTTCAGCCAGTGGAAAAAAGTCCGGGCCTCTTCGCGTCTGTCAATGTCATGCAGCTGATTTCCCAGATGCCAGTCCGCCGTGTGAATAAATCGCAAAATTTCGCCTCCCCAACCGAAAAATATGAGGTCATTATAGACTTTAAAAATCAGTCGGTCTATAATATTCCAATATGGCAAAGAAAAAGAATACTAAAAATACAAGCGGACTTGCACTGGCCTGCTGGATTCTGGGCTTTCTGGTTCTGCTGATTATATTTTTAGTTAAACTTGATGATATAAAATCTAATCTAAAATCGACACATTTTTTTGAGAGAGTTTTTGGCACAACGCCTGCCTTTATTCAAAATCACGAAGATAAAGCAGAGACTGAGCAGCATCTCCCTGAAGAAGAACGAGTCATTACGCTCAATCAGTCTTCCCAGCCCCCTGCTCAGTCACTACCTCAGACACCTCCTCCGCTGGCACCTCAGCAGGCTCAGGAAGAACCGGCTCCCGCAACATCAGCACCAAAAAAGGAAGAAAACAAAAGTCAGGCCCAGGCGGCTGCTCCTCAGCCCTCACAGACACTTTCACAGAATTCCACAAAAAAGGAAGTTCCTTCAGCTGTTGCCCTGCCTGAACCAAAAGCGGTCATGGCTACGACAACGGCAAAACTTTGTTTTGTTTCTATTGATAACGACGGTTCAGTGAGTCGCAAGCAGATTTCGCGCACCATCACCAAAAATGACTCTCCCCTTACCGGAAACATCCAGCTGCTTCTGGCGGGCCCGAATGCAAGCGAACGCAGTAAAGGCTGCCGTTCACTTATTCCTGACGGCACAAGGCTTTTGTCGGCTTCTGTCCGTGACGGCGTAGCCCTGCTCAATTTCAGCGAGGAATTTGAATACAATCGCGTTGGCGTGGAAGGTTATCTTGGTCAGCTTATGCAGATTGTCTACACTGCTACCGAATTCAGCACGGTAAACAGCGTACAGTTCTTAATCGACGGACAGAAAAAAGAATACCTGGGTAGCGAAGGCGTGTGGATTGGTTCTCCGCTGTCACGGTCAAGTTTCTGATTTTTTCTTAGATTATTCATCAATACGGTAAGAGTTCAGAATCTTCTGGAAGTAGGCTTTATTTTTTGTGTAGGCTTCGTTAAAGACTGTCAGCGTAAAGAAAGCAATGCTTCCGTTTTTTAATGTAGTCAGAATCTTAAAGTCCTGGGTTACGCTTTCTGTAGAAGGCTTGTAGTGCAGGTTGCTGATTGTGGTCTTATTGTTTTCTTTTGTGATTGAAAGCCAGGCCAGTACCGGGTAAGAATTTTCCGTTCCCAGCATCATGCGGCGGATAAGCAGGGGCAGGCGGTTTTCAGCAGAATTTTTCGGAGCCGGAATTACATCCATAGCCAGAATTGCACTGTTTCCCAAAAGCCAGAGATTGTCCATAGACTGTTTCCACTGGCTGTCCAGTTCAATCTGCTGATTTATGCCATTTTCTGTCTGATAGGTAAAATTTGCCGTTTCTGCTTTTTTCTGTTTAAAAGCATGATGTTTGTCTACCAGTGTAAGGGGCATGCCCTTAAAGTCAAAAAAAGTGTTGTCTTCAGAAGAAGAAAGCTGACCCGCTGTAACCAGACTAAATGCAGGCTTTCCGTCTACCGTAGAAATTGACTTCAGGTTAAAAATAGGAATCAGGGCGTCAAAAATCATAGTGACTTTGCCACCAAACTGTTCGTAGTCCTGGCGGACTGCAGTTTTATCCGTAAAGTAAGTGACTTTTTGCCGGCGTGATGTCAGTTCATACAGAATATCGTGGATATAATTGATTATGTCTGTATCATCCGGAGTGACGGTAGAAATAATGCGCTCGCCGGTAAGTTCTACATGGTCCTGCGAAGCGTCAATGGTAAAAAGAATGCGGATGTCTTTTTCCGCAAGCGGTTTTTTCTTGTCACTTACCATGGGCGCAAAATAGCGGATGGCATAGGTTCCTTCATCGTAGTACAAAAAACCCGTGTAGGACTCGCGCTCAAAAGTGCTGTCCCTGTAGTAGACGTACTGACCTGACATGTCAGGCAGAAAGGATTTTACTCCCGGAAGCGCAAAGACGCTCAGAGGGAAAGAAAAAATCGCCAGCAGAAAAATAATTTTTTTCAAAAAGCTACTCCGCATCAAGTTCTGCAAGTGCATCGCGTACAAACTGAATGGCTTTTTCAGCGGCCTTTTCAGCGGGAACAAGTTCTGCTTCAGCGGCGGCACGCGGCTTAAACTCAATGTTTGGAAGCGTCTTTTCGCCCACAGTAATGCGGAGCGGAATACCAATCAGTTCCATATCAGCGAATTTAACGCCGGGGCGTTCGTTGCGGTCATCCAGCAGAACTTCAATACCTGCGCGGTTGAGTTCATCGTAGATTTTATCTGCCACTTCTTTCATCTGACCATCGTACTTAATTGGTACGATACAGACCTGGAAGGGAGCGGTACTCATCGTCCAGATGATGCCCTTGTCGTCGTTATGGTTTTCGATGATTGAAGCAAGGGTACGGTCTACACCGATGCCGTAGCAGCCCATAGTTGGAATTGCTGCCTTACCGTTTACATCGAGGTAGGTAACGTTCATGCTTTTTGTATATTTTTTGCCCAGCTTAAAGATATGGCCCAGTTCGTTGCCCTTTGTGGTGTGGAAGGGATTTCCACAGTTGGGGCAGAGGTCGCCTTCTTTTACCAGACGAACATCTGCATTCAGGAAGGGTTTAAAGTCACGGACAGGTTCAACATGGCGGATGTGGAATCCTTCTTTGCCTGCACCAGTGATTGCGTCATGCATTTGAGCTGTAAGGCTGCCGTCTTCTTCCGTAGTGATGACAGACAAGTCTACAACAAGCGGAACTTTTGCGGTAACAGGACCAACAAATCCATGGGGAGCTCCTGCATACTGCAATACTTCCTTGTCGTCTGCCAGTTCAACGGCACTTGCCTTAAGGGCAGAAGCAAGTTTAGCTTCATTTACATCAAGATCTGAGCGGATAAGCACACAGAAATATGATACGGGATAGTAGTCGCCTGCAGGGTCTTTTACCAGCTTGAACTGCTTGCCGTTTGCATCTTTGCTTAAATCGAGGGCACAGTTTTCTGCCTTGTAGATGAGGGCCTTGATGAATGTTTTTGGAGATGCGTTAAAGAATTTCTCCATGTCAGCAATGGAAAAGACATTGGGAGTAGCAACATCTTCGTATGGCAGGTCAGTTTTTACCTGAGGTTTACCATCATTTCCTACAGCTACATCGGGAGCACAAGCGGCCTTTTCTGCATTAGCAGCGTAACCGCACTTGTCGCAAAGGATAAGAGTGTCATCGCCGATAGGGCTCTCCACCATAAATTCTTCGCTTCCTGAACCACCCATTGCGCCAGAATCAGCCTTTACCGGAATGATTTTAAGACCAAGGCGCTTAAAAATGCGGAAGTAGGCTTTTTCGTATGCATTGTAAGATTCGTCCAGAGACTCGTCAGACGCATTTATTGTGTAAGCGTCCATCATGGTAAATTCGCGGCCACGCATAACGCCGTAGCGGGGACGGATTTCATCACGATATTT
>DFDV01000152.1:19686-21960 GCA_002369025.1 Treponema sp. UBA3819
CGGGTCTTTGCCTTGAGCATCTGGGGGCCCATTGTTTCCCAGCGGCCACTTTCCTTCCAGATTTCTCCCGGCTGAATGACCGGAATTTTTATTTCAAGCGCGCCGATTTTGTCCAGTTCTTCGCGGATGATTTTTTCAACTTTATTGAGGGAACGCATACCGGTCGGAAGATAAGCGTAGAGACCGTTTGCCAGTTTGCGCACCAAGCCTGCGCGGAGCATCAGTTTATGACTTGCAATGACCGCTTCTGACGGTGCTTCACGCAAGGTAGAAATATAATACTGAGATGTTTTCATATATATAGTGTAGCGAAAACGGGGTGCGATTTCAACTCACTTTATTTTTGCACTTTTTTCTCTTTGCGGGCGCTGATGAATCTGCAGAGATAAAAAAATACCAGGCTGCCGATTACAGCACCAAGAGTATCTGCCATCCAGTCAAAGGGAGAACTGCTTCTTCCCGGGGTAAAGGACTGATGAATTTCGTCCACAATGCCATAGAGAGATACGATGATGACAGGCAGTAAAATCCGCCATTTTGACGGCAGATTTGTTCCCGTACCAAAGGCAACCCAAAAAGAAAGCCCTGCAAAACAAACGCAGTGTACCAGTTTGTCCGCATTCCAGAAATCCGGCATTTGTTCTATTGTTTCCTGTGAAGAAAGATACCAGCTGCAGGAAAAAATAAAGAGTGCCGGCAGCCAGCAGAGAAGTCTTTTTACAATATTCATGGGATGAGTATAGCAGACAGAAACGACTGGTTCAACTGTAAAAAATTGACTGAAAGTCTGCATAAAAAAAGCCCTGCACTCATCGTACAGGGCTATGAAAAGCCGGGACAGAAATCTTTAATTTCTGTCGGGTTTCGTTTCGACTTTCTGCCGAAACGAATACCTCTTATTGAGGGTTTATTACAAACCCTCAAAACGGCGAAGTCAAGGCTTTAAGCGTTAGCGTGCCTTGACTCGACGTATTTTGCTTCTTTGGGGAAGAATTCTGTGGTGTAGTATGCTTCCTTCAGAATCTGCTTCATATCTTCAATCAGCGGAACACGCGGGTTCACCGGTGAACACTGGTCTTCGTAAGCAAGGAATGCCAGCTTGTCCAGAGAATCAAGCCATGCCTTTTCGTCCAGACCCTGGCTCTGGAAGTTCATCTGAATGCCAAGGCGCATACCCAGTTCGCCACAAGCCTTTGCGTAAGATTCTACGCCTTCTTCCACAGTCTTTGCGGGCAGACCCAGCAGGCGGGCCAGTTCTGCGTAGCGTTCAGCAGCCTTGTAGTAGTTGTACTTAGGCCATGTGCTGAGCTTGTCCGGCTGAGTTCCGTTGTAGCGGATTGTGAAAGGCAGGAGGATTGCATTTGCGCGTCCATGGGGAACATGGAATTCACCGCCGACTTTGTGAGCCATTGAGTGGTTCATACCCAGGAAGGCGTTTGCAAAAGCCATACCAGCCAGACAAGAAGCATTGTGCATCTTCTCTTTTGCTTCGTAGTCGCTCGGACCATTGTTATAGCTGCGTTCCAGATACTGGAAGACCATCTTGATAGCCTGAATACAGAGACCATCCGTAAAGTCATTGGCCATAGTAGAAACATAAGCTTCTGTTGCGTGTGTCAGAACGTCCATACCTGTGTCTGCAACAATCTTCTTGGGCAGGCTCAGTGTAAAGGTCGGGTCAATGATTGCAATTGTCGGTGTAAGGGCATAGTCAGCCAGAGGATACTTCTTGTGTTCTTCCTTGTCGGTAATAACGGCAAAAGGAGTAACTTCTGAACCTGTACCAGATGTTGTCGGGATACAGACGAGGCTTGCTTTTTTACCCAGCTGAGGATAGCGGAAAGCGCGCTTGCGGATATCCATAAATTTCTGCTTCAGGTCGTTAAAGTCAACTTCCGGATTTTCGTAGAAGAGCCACATACCCTTTGCAGCATCCATAGAAGAACCGCCACCCAGAGCAATGATTGTGTCCGGTGCGAAGTTGCGCATCAGTTCAACACCCTTGCGTACAGTCTGGATTGAAGGATCCGGTTCAACATCGCAGAAGAGCTGATACTGCACAGGTTCTGCACGGAGTTTGAGCTGGTCAGTAACCTTGTCCACAAAGCCCAGATCAACCATTGAGCGGTCAGTAACGATAATTGCCTTGTGCATTCTCGGCATCTGGTGCAAATATTCAATAGAATCGCGTTCAAAGTAAATCTTTGACGGTAACTTAAACCACTGCATATTGTTGCGTCTCCTTCCCAATTTCTTCACATTCAAAAGATTTAC
>DFDV01000030.1:0-4646 GCA_002369025.1 Treponema sp. UBA3819
TGGACTGGGAATACATCATTCTTAAGACAGATGCGATAGCGCCTACTGAAGCCGAAGAAATTGATACCGGCCTGAATCTGGAAAAAATGATTTCCGACTTCTTTAACACTACCAGTGACGACAGCGGAGACAGTGAAGAGCGCAAGGAAGAAATCAAGAATATCATTGATAGAATCAATCTTGCGGAAGTACGCGGCTATCTCTATGTTGTTCGCCCGGATGTTTCGGAAGATGCGGCAGAAGACCCTCTGGCATCGCTGGGGAATTTTAACGGCAAACTCTATGCCAAGTATAAAAAGGAAGAAGTCCTCAAACAGGAATATCTGCTTGGTTCAGAAACAGAAAGCGAAGCCCTGCAATTGCTGGCCGATGACCAGGGAGAAAATACTCTGGACTATGCAATCCTTGCAGATGAAAACCATCTCATTACAAAAGATTTGTTTGCGGATTCAGGAAAGTATTCTGCTGAACTGGACAGCATTACCCTCTGTGACATGGTGAATGCCAAACCCGCGGAATTGAAATTCGGTTACTCTTTTTCAATTTCAGACGGTGCAAATGAAATCAGACTGACACCTGAGTCCCTGGAAAGCCTGAAAGGAACAAAGGCAATCACAATGGCGGTTGTCCTTTGCATGCCCCTGAAACTGCACCTGGGCAAATACAATGATTCCGGCATAAAGGAAGGCATTGCCATTTCTGATATGATGAGTCTCTTTGGAAATCCGCTGACGGAAGATTTGCTTAAGCGTGATGAAAGTGACATAGACCCCATAACCGATGACACTCAGATTGAAAAGCTGTCAAAAATGCTCAAATATGTAAAGCTGCATTATACATTCGAAAACAATACCGGATTAAAAATGTCAGCAAATCTGACGGCAACAAACAAAAAAGGTGAGCGCTACATCGATAAGAATTTGTATCTTGATGGCGACCGTCATGATGTTGAGCTTTCTAACAGCGAAATTATGACAATCAACAACACCTATCCCTTTATTCCAAAGATTGCCCTGAACATAAGTCCGACTGCTGATGGAATTCCCATAAACATCCAGAGAAATGCCTTCTTCTCGCTAAGCGACTGTCTGCTTGAGTTTGAGACAGATGGTGAATATACAGTAAAGGGGGATGACTAATATGAAAAGAATTCTTGCTTTATGTATTTTTGTACTTTCATCACTCATGGCCTTTGCTGAACTCTACACGCCGCATCGTTATGTAGAACTGGGTATTGATACACAGGCCGGCAGTTCAAACAATTATTTCCGCATTGATGATGTCTTTAAGAAAAATCTGGTAATCGATTTACGGAAGATTTCAGAAGATTTGTCCAGCAGCGGTTTTGAACTTGACTTTTACACAAAAGACAGACTGTTCCTGAATGTAAATATCAGTCCAAAATTCCGTCTGAGTCTCTTTACAGAAACGGAGGGAGCAGGGTATATGAACGTGCCCCACCGCCTCTTTGAAATTCTGGGAAAAGGATATCAGGCAGGAGAAGATGCTACTTTTGATATTGAAGGCTATGCAGATTTGTTCTATACCATTGGTGCCTCATTCCGTACAACGCTGTTTGAAAAATATGGTGTGACTTTTACTCCCGCCTATTATGTGCCCCTGGTTTACATGGAAAAAACAACGGGAAAAGTTTCAGTTGCATCGCATGATGACGGTTCCCTTACCGCGCGGGCAGATGCACAAATTTCACTCTACAGTGCCGTAAGCCTGCAAAAGTATAAGGAAAACACTTTTAAGGGTGGCGACATAGCCAGCGATGTGGCTAGTTCTCTGTCAAAGGGCGGCTTTGATTTGTCTCTTGCAGTGGAGCGTCCCATTGTTCCCAAACTGGACATAGGTGCCTTTATCCGTATTCCTATGGTACCCGCCCGGCTAGACCACAAGATGACTATGGATGTGTACGGCTACTACACGGTAAACAGACTCATGGGCATTCTGGACAAGTCTATGGAAATGGACAAAGACTATGGCGTGGGCGATGTGGTCTATACGACCGGAGAAAGCCAGAAAGTATGGCGCCCCTTCAGGTTTGGTGCGGAAGCGGCATGGCGGCCATTTGGCTCATGGTTTGTTCTCCGTCCCATGATTGCCCTTGTAGTGCGCAATCCATACACAAGTGGCGCCCGTACAGTTTATCCAGAGTTTTCTTTGTCAGCAGAAGCCGCATTAAAAGAAATAATCGGTATCAATTTTTCTACAAGCTATCTGAACCGCGTCTTTGTACAGCAGCTGGGACTTATGCTTAACTTCCGTGTGATAGAGCTGAATATCAAGGCTATGTTGCGGGGCGGCAGTTTTGTCAACAGCTTTAACTGGACTGGTGCGGGCGCATACGTAGGCGTAAGAATCGGCTTCTAGAATTGATTAAATTTCTCACTTGCAGTAGTATGGTGATACGTGCTTCTTGCACGACCGCTAACGCGGAACTATATAGGAGTTTTGCATGAAAAAGATTTCGATTTTGGTTGCGGCACTGTTTGCTAGTGCAATGCTTTTCCTTGGTACTGGATGTAGTGGGGACGATGATGATACCTTACTCGGACCGACAAAGACCTGGTGTACAATGCCTGTGCAGTACAAGAACAGTGACAGTGGAAATTCAACAGAACTGTATGTGCATTTCTTTTACACAGATGAAGACATTCCTGCTGACAATTCTACTAACGGCTATAAGACAGCTATTCCCGCAGGTCTTACTATAATGATTACAAGTCAGTCTGACAATGCTTCTGTTATTTCTGGGCTCACAAATACTGCCTATATTCTGAAGACTTTCCCCAAAGATAAGGCGTCAACAGTTGAAGATAACTATTCGTTTACCGGTAGCCGTGCAAAGTGGACAGTAATCTATCTTGCAAAAACAGACTTACGCAAGTCTGCAAATCAGTCTAAGACAGTACCAGCACAGTTGAACTACAGCCAGAGGAATGTGTATACAGAACTGAGCTGGGAAAACATTAAAGACCAGTTCTCATGGAAGCGCCTTCTGGCAAACTACCTGCTGGGCTAGTTTTATTCTTCTTCCTTTACACCGTCATCCTCTGCGATGGCGGTTTTTTTATTTTTCAGCAGAATGAGGGCGCATGCACCGGCAAAGAGAAGGCCTGCTCCCGCCATAAGGGGCAGCAGTATTTTATGAAGGGCCAGAGAATCCAGCACGGTGTAAAGATTTATAAAGCCGAATACTGCGAAGACGGCAAAGGCCAGCCACTTAAAGAAGGCATCGGGTGTCTTTCCGTGGAGAACAAAGGCGAGAATCAGACCAATCATGTCGGCGGCAAAAAATCCTATGGAGGCTGCTACCCAAATTAACAGGAGGCCGGCGTTCAGGCCGTTTGTTGCACCAAAGGTGATGGCGGAAAGCTGGGTTTTGTCGCCAAGTTCTGCGATGAAGAAAATACAGAAAACTGCAAGTGAGGCAAAAGAGATTTTGCTTTCGCCGCCTTCTTCCTCGCCGCTGTCTTTTATGAGGGAAGTGAGAGAAAAATAAAAGAAGGCAGCGGTGGCAATCAGTTTGACAATCCACAGGTGGGATTTTAAGAACTCGTTGAGCAGTCCGCCAGCGCAGACGGAAAGACCGTTAATCACCAGAATTGCGGCGGCTGTCCCGATAACAATGCTGCGGATTTTGTACTTGGATGTAAGGGCAAAGAGCATGAGCTGGGTTTTGTCGCCCATTTCTGCAACAAAAAATGTAAACAGAACGGTAAAAAAATAGGTTGTTGAAATCATAGTACCTCACTTAATTTCAAAAAAGGGTAGAAAGCGACTATATGTTAGTCTGCAAGAGTTTGACGGTAACGTTCGTAGAGGAGTACGCCGGCTGCAACGCTTACGTTCAGGCTGTCAATTTTACCGCAGGTAGGAATGGAAACGATAGTGTCGCACTGTTCAGAAAGCAGGCGGGCAATACCCTTTCCTTCGCTTCCCATAACAATGGCGGTCTTTTGGGCAAAATGCAGTTTTTGCACGCTTTCACCGCCTGCATCTGCACCGTAGAGCCAGAAGCCTGCATCTTTGAGTTCCTGGGCGGCACGAACGAGATTTGTTACCACGGCAACCGGAACCCATGCGGAAGAACCGGCACTGGAGCGGGCAATGATTTCGTTGTCTTCAAAATCATTTGCACCCCGGCGCTGGGGCATGACTACAAGGTCGGCACCAAACTGGTCGCAGGAACGCAGAATTGCACCAACATTGTGGGGGTCTGTGATGGAATCCAGAATGAGGACCGTTTTTTTATCCTCTCCTTTTGCGGCCAGAATCCACTGGTCAAAATCAACTTTATTCTGTGCCTCAGAAGATTCGCCTGTTACCGTAAGCACAATGCCACGGTGGTCACGGGCTGTTTCGGGGAGTGACTGCACAAGTGAATCAAGGGTTTTTCCGTCAACGGAGATTGCAGGAATATTTGCTTTTTTTGCCAGTTCGAGGATTTTTTTTACGCGGGGACCGATTTTGCTGTAGCTGAGCGAAAGTCCTTTTGCCTTGCCTTCTTCGGCCGCACGACGGACCCGCTCTTCTACTGCATGAAAACCGGTTATAATACGATTAGACATGTGACTGTTTCTTTTGTCTGCTTAGCGGCCGCAGCACTTCTTGTACTTTTTACCGCTTCCACAGGG
>DFDV01000030.1:4701-17066 GCA_002369025.1 Treponema sp. UBA3819
CAGGGGTCGTTGCGTCCGATTTTTTCGCCTTCGCGGACTACTGTCATCGGTTTTACATTACCCACAGAGTAGAGCCATTCACCATTTACTTTCTTAAAGTAGCCGGTTTCATGATGAACGTCGCGGATACCACCCTTGTCGGTGTAGGTTGCTTCAAATTCTACAACGCCTTCTTCATCATTTTCTCCGCCCTTTTCGGTACGCAGGATGCGCAGTCCGTGCCAGGTGGATTTTTTGCTCCATTCTTCAGTTGCCTTGCGGTCAATTTCTGCAATTTTTTCGCCTTCTTCACAGGAAGAAATGATGAATGGGATTTCCTGTTTTACATAAGAAGAATAGCGTGCTCTCATCAGGCTTTCTGCGGTGGGAGCCTTAACCGTTCCTTTGATAATTGGTTCACAACATTCGCCGTAGGCCTTTCCAGAACCACACGGACACAAATCTTTATCTGCCATAATGGGATTGATTATAGCAGATTGCGTCAGCCGTTTCAATCTATAGCATTATTGTGAGAAAATCAGTATATTTATGGTATGATAAAAATTCAAAATTATGCTGAAGTGGAGCCGGAGTTTTTTAACGGCCGTGACTTTGGTACTTCCCTTGATGTAGTAAAAGATGTACTTGCCGATGTAAAAAAACGCGGAGATAAAGCGCTGGCAGAATACGGTGCAAAGTTTGATATTTCTGCACCTGAGTCCCTGGAAATTCCTCAGGAGGAACTGAAGGCGGCGGCAGAAAAGATGAAGCGCGAAAATCCTGATTTGTACAATGCGCTTACTTACAGCCATGACCTTGCCCTTCGCTTTGCAAAAAAACAGCGTGAGTCATTTGATGATTTTGAAACTGAACTTGAACCCGGCCTCTTTACTGGTCAGAAAAACATTCCCGTAGAAAGAGCAGGTGTTTATGTTCCTGCGGGGCGTTTTCCCCTTGTTTCTACCGTTGTGATGACAATTACTCCGGCTGTAGCCGCAGGGGTAAAAGAGGTAATCCTCTGTACGCCGCCAAGAGTCCATCCTGATGACAGGGCAGCCGCAGAAAAAACAGGTAGGGGCCTTCCCGGAAAGCCCTTTACCGGCGGAAAAGCCTATGCAGACGAAGGAATTATGGCGGCGGCATATATTTGCGGCGTAACAAAGGCTTTTGCCTGCGGCGGTTCTCAGGCGATTGCGGCCATGGCTTTTGGAACCCAGTCCATTCCCCGCACTGATGTAATTGTAGGCCCGGGAAATAAATTTGTTGCAGAAGCAAAAAAACTTGTCTACGGTTCCGTGGGAATTGACATGGTGGCCGGCCCCACAGAAGTATTCATCATTGCGGACAAGAGTGCAAATCCCGCATGGCTTGCCGCAGACCTGCTTGCTCAGGCAGAGCACGATATTGTGGCCCAGCCTGTAATGGCTACGAATGACCGGGCTCTTGCAGAAGCAGTTGCAAATGAAATTGAAAAGCAGCTTGCAGTTCTTCCGACAAAAGCGACTGCTGAACAGAGCGTCAAAAACTGCGGAAGAATCATCATCTGTGAAAATCTGGAGCAGGCTGCAGAAGCGGCAAACAGAAAAGCCCCGGAACATCTGGAACTGGCCATGGATGCGGGTGCAGAAAGAGATAAGATTGCTTCGCTTGTCCACAACTACGGTTCACTCTTTATCGGACACGGAAGCGCGGAAGTCTTTGGTGACTATGCTGCCGGCCTGAACCATACCCTGCCCACCAGCGGAAGTGCCCGTTTTACAGGCGGATTGAGTGTGCGCGTTTTCCTTAAAACGGTAACGACCCTGCGCACAGTAGAGGGAAGCAAAGGGGCACTTGCATCTGCAAAAGCCAGCGGTGTGCTGGGTGATGCAGAAGGCCTTGCAGGTCACGCCCGTGCGGCCCGCATCAGAATTGAGTAGGATAGTATCCGGAGGTAAATAGCATTATGAAGATTTATAAATTAGGTGAAGAAGTGCTGCGCAAAAAGGCGGAGCCGGTAGATCCCAGTGAAATAAATGATGACATGCGCGCTCTCTTTGGCGAGATGTTTGAAACCATGCTTGAGGCGGATGGCGTTGGACTTGCGGCTCCTCAGGTTGGTATTTCAAAGCGTTTTTTTGTCATTATGAGCGATGATAATGTGCGCCGTGTCTTTGTAAATCCTCAGATTATTGCAACAAGCAGCGATTTGTGCGATTACGAAGAAGGCTGTCTTTCTCTTCCGGGCGTATCAGAAAATATTAAGCGTCCCTCTAAGGTGACGGTACAGGCTCTTGATGAAAACGGAAAGCCCTTTACTCTGGAAGCCGATGAACTTCTGGCCCGCATCATTCAGCATGAAAATGACCACCTGGACGGAATAGTCTACATTGACCGCGGAGATCCTGAGTTTGCGGCAAAAACGACCGCCCAGTTCAAAAAGCGTCTGGAACGTGCTGCCAAAAAAGAAGAAGAAAAAGCAAAAAAGGCCGCTAAAATTGCAGCAAAAATTGCCGCAAAAGAAGCAAAGAAGGCTGCAAAAGCCTAAGCACTTATTCCCACCAGTCTTCTATTTTAAGCATGGAGTTCTGGCAGAGGGCGGCATAATCTTCGGTATTGTGGGTAACGAGTATCATGCCGTTGGCAATTGCAGTGGCGGCAATCTGACTGTCATAACGGGGAGCGGGTGTGCCTGCATTTTCACACCTTGCCTGAAGTTCACCGCAGATTTGTGCCGCAAAGTCATCATAGGGAAGAATGACGTATGTATTTTTTATATCAATGAGAAAGTCTTCGATATACCGTTTCTTTCTCCCCTCTGGCATTCTTTTGTATCCTCTGACAAATTCCTGCCACACGGTTGCACAGATTGCGCAACGTTCTTGATTCTCTTGAATTTTTCTTAAGACGGACATGTTTGGCATAGGCTTTGCAGAATCGGATAAGATATTTGTGTCTAATAAATATACTGGATGCATTTTTTACCCCCACATTTCATCAAGTTTTTTTAAATATTTTTCATCATCATATCCGTCTTCTGGAACAGGAAGTCCTTCAAAAGTCGGATCTTCAAAAACATCAGCGTATTTTTTTCGCAACTCCGCCATTCTTTCTATAAAACTTTTCTTTGGCTTTTGCCTTTTATATTCCTCATAGGAAATAATCACCGCTACAGGCTTTTCATGCCGGGTCAGTTCCACTGGTTCTCCTCCTTCCGCCCGTTTTACCAGAGCCGAAAAATTGTTCCGCGCTTCATAGATAGTTGCCTTGCACATGACGACCTCCTTTCGTTCTGCCTTTGTATATACCAACAAGGTACGCTATATTTTTATTCAAAAATGGCTAGATGTCAATTATTTTGGCTATAATTATCCAAAAAAAGGACACCTTTCCAAAGGTTTCCTTTTTCTGGACTTTTTTCTTCCAAACTTCTGTGCTTTCGTGCTATACTAGCCCATGCGAACCTTAAAAATCCTTTACGCAGGCTCTCCGCTTGCTTCCAGTCTTGTCCTCAAAAATCTCCTTGCCCTTGGAAATGACCACGGCTATGAGATTGTGGGCGTGCTCACCAATCCCCCTGCTAGCCGAGGACGACATTCTGATTTGATTCCCACAGAAGTCGCTTGTCTTGCGCGGCAAAATAACATTCCTGTCTTTGAATTTGACCATCTGATGAGTGAGGCAAGGGAGGCTATTGCTCCGCTTAAGGCAGATATACTGCTTTCTTTTGACTACGGTCGCATTTTCGGGCCAAAATTTCTGGCTCTTTTTCCTCTGGGCGGCATAAATCTGCATCCCAGTGCCCTTCCCAAATACCGGGGCTGTACTCCTGTGCCTGCCGCCATTTTGAACGGAGACGCAAAACTGGGAGTATGCCTGCAGACCCTTGCCCTGAAAATGGACGAAGGTGATATCCTTGCCAAGTCGGAGATTCCTCTGGACGGTAGTGAAACAACTCTTTCGCTGATGGACGGCGACGGAAGGCAGAGTCCGGTTACAGACGAGGGTGCAAGACTGCTGGACGAAGTGCTTTCTCAGATTGTATCTGCATCTGACGGAAATTCTTTTGCCCTTCCTGAAGCAGAGCCCCAGTCCGGAACGGCAAGTTACACGGGATTCCTCAAAAAAGAAGACGGAAGAATTGACTGGAATAAATCTGCGGCAGAAATTGAGCGGACTATTCGCGCCTACACTCCGTCGCCCCTGTGCTTTACCGTCTGGAACGGCAGCAGTCTTCTGATTCTTAAGGCAAAGGTGAGCGATGCAAAAACTTCCGAAAAGCCTGGAACAGTGCTGCCCTACCAGAAATCCGTGGGCATTGAAATTGCCTGTGGCGACGGTTCAGTCCTTGTGGCCAGCCAGTTGCAGCAGCAGGCAAAAAAGGCAATGGACTATAAATCCTTTATGAACGGCGCCCGCAATTTTACCGGGTCAGTTTTGGGGTAGTAACTGGCCGTAAAATGTGCTATGCTGACGGAAAGGTTTTTGTATGTCATTAAAAGATAAAATCAGAAATTTCAATATAAAAAACTGCCGTATTTCATTTTTAGAATCCATGGAAAAATTACAGTCAAACGGAAAGTCTCTTTTTGTACTGATTTTTTCGGCAGTTATAGTCATGTTTATCGTATGTCTGGGCGTCTTCTTTGCTTTTGTAAAAGGCCCGGAGCAGGTGATGGTGCCTGATCTGGAAGGCAAGTACTGGAGTGAAGCCATGCTTGAGATGCAGGCAAAGGAACTTTACCCCAAAATTCAGCTGCGTTATACGGACAGTCCTGATGATGAAGGCAAAATTCTGAATCAGAATCCTATTGCCGGTGCGATTGTAAAGGCAGGAACAAGAGTCACGCTTACAATCAGCCGTGGTATTGTTATAGACCATGTGGAAAACTATGTGGGCATGAAGTTTGACGAAGTTCGCCTCAAGCTGCAGAGTATGTTTACCGGTTCTACCCGCCCTCTGATTGTGCTGGACAATCCTGTTTACAAGCCCTCTGAATCTGAGGCGGGAACCATTCTGGAACAGGATCCTCCGGAGGGAACGATTATTTCAAATCCTGTGCATGTACAACTGGTGGTGAGCCGTGGTCCCGATTATGAGCAGACCCGCGTACCCAATCTGGTTGGAAAGAGCATAAACGATGTGCTTTCTCAGATTGGACAGTCCCGCCTGGTCTTTGATTTTGTTTCCCACATTGCTTCCGGTGATGAAAAGGCCGGCACAGTAACAGGCCAGGAATCATTTAAGACCGATTATGTAAAGAATTACACCCGTGTACAGGTGGAAATTGCCCTTCCTGCTAAATCTGATGACGGCATGGTTTACGGCATTTTTACTGAGCAGATGACGGAATATCCTTATCCGGTTTCTATGTCTCTTGATGCTGTTCCTGATGGCGGTAACCGCTACAACCTGGCAACGCTCAATCATACAGGCGGCTTGCTTACCATTCCTTATGCAGTGCCAAAGGGAACGGAACTGGTCTTTACAGTTGTTGGCCGTGAAATGCGCCACTTTAAGGTACACTAATCATCAGGGAGGCGGGCCTTTATGCTGCAGAGACCATTAGTTTGTTTGTGTCTTACCGGAAAAACGCTTGAAGAAGATGCGGAACTGGTAAACAAATACAGGCATTATATTGACCTTGTAGAACTTCGTGCTGATTTTCTTGAAGAAGACGAGCTGTTGAATTTGCGTGATTTTCCTTCAATGATTCAGGTGCCCTGTATCCTGACTATCCGGCGTATAAATGACGGCGGACACTATGAGGAAGGAGAGGCAGCCCGCACGATTCTTTTTGCACGGGCACTTTCTTTTGCGGAAACCGATGTTAAAAAGAATTTTGCCTATGTAGATTTTGAAGAGGATTTTCATGTTTCCAGCCTGCAGGATGCGGCACTGGCTTTTGGTACAAAAATTATCCGCTCCTTCCATGACATGAACAACCCGGTAAAGAACCTTAAGGAAAAGCTGGACTCCATGCGGCTGACTGGCTTTGAAATTCCAAAAATTGCCTGTATGCCCCATACCCTTGCTGACGTTACAAATATGTTTAAAGAAGCGGCATCACTTTCCAAAAGTCAGCAGATTGTATGTGCAATGGGTCCCCTGGGATTTCCGACGCGTATTCTTGCAGGCAAGATGAATTCTTATCTTACCTACACAACAGCGGCAGAACTGATGGAAACGATGAAGGTGAACAATGGTACGGCAATCGGCCACATTGACCCTAAGACTTTAAGCAGTGTCTACCATTTTACACAGCTGGATAAAGATACAAAATATTTTGGCATTACCGGCTGGCCGCTTAAAGTGACTTCCAGTCCAAAAATGCACAACAAGAAGTTTGAAGTAAACGGCATGAACGCGGTTTTTGGACCCTTTCCCGCTGAAAACATTGAAGATGCATTTCATTTTGCAAAGATACTGGACATAAAAGGCTTTGCCGTAACTGTTCCTCACAAAGAGCACATTATTCCCCTGCTGGATGATGTGAGCGAAAATGTAAAGAAAATTGGGGCATGCAATACGGTAATTCACCACAAGGATGGCTGGAAAGGCTACAACACCGATGCGCCCGGTTTTTCCAAGGCACTGCAGGAATTTACCGGACTTAAGACACTTAAAGGAAAAAAAGTGGCAATAATCGGCGCAGGTGGCGCATCCAGGGCGATTGCCTATGCGATTCATGAGCTGGATGGACAGGCCTGTGTCTTTAACCGTACTATCAGCCGGGCACGACTTGTGGCGGAAATGTATGGCTTTGAGTATGCTACGCTGGGGCCTGAATCTCTTGCAAAACTGCATGAGTACTCAGACATCATCGTGCAGACAACTTCAAAGGGTATGGGATCGGCAGAAGAGCCGAATCAGACAAATGACCCCCTCTATTTCTATGATTTTGACGGAAAAGAAATGCTTTACGACATAGTATATGTGCCTGAAGTAACGCCTGTCATGAAAAGAGCAGGTGAAGCCGGATGTAAAGTTCAGAACGGACTTACAATGTTACAATATCAAGGAGATGCACAATTTGCATTATACAAAGAAGTGTATGAAAATGCTTAGTCAGAATGAGCAGAAAGTATTGGTCGCATACAAGGCGATTGATACACTTATTGAAGAAAAAAAGATTTTCAGCGGCATGAAAATCGGTTTGGGAACAGGTTCTACTGCAATGCCGGCAGTAAAGCATCTTGCAGAGCGCATTGCAGATGGTACGCTTACAGACATTAAGGCTGTGGCAACCAGTTTTCAAACGGCAAATTACTGTCAGGATTTAGGTATACCTGTCTACAGCCTGAATGACCGTGCTATAGGTGGACATCTGGATTTGACTATTGACGGGGCTGATGAAATTGATCCCCGCAACTATCTGATTAAGGGTGGCGGAGCAGCCCTCCTACGGGAAAAAATTGTTGCCTATAATTCCACGAATTATGCGATTGTAGCGGACGGCTCAAAGATTGTGGATGACCTTGGAACAAAGTTTCCCCTGCCGGTAGAAATTATTGCGGAGGCTAGGGTAAGCATTATTGCGGCTCTGGAAGCAATGGGTGCCACCTGTACTCTGCGTGAAGGCGTGCGGAAATGCGGACCGGTCATCACTGACTGCGGAAACCAGATTCTGGACTGTCTGTGGAAGGAGCCGGTTTTTCCGGCAGAGCTGGAAGATAAAATCAACAGTATTCCCGGTGTAGTGGAAACAGGATTTTTTACAAAACTTCATCCGACTGTATTCTTTAGCACGGAAGATGGTGAGGTGGAAATCCGCCGATAGCGGTAGCGCTGGGAGCCCCGGAGCAGCATAGCGAACGAACGTGAACTATGCTGTGAGCGCCAGCGAAGGGCGGACATAGCGGCGGCGAAGCCGCACCGCCCTATTTAATCAGTTTATCAAGGCGTGAATCTTTTTGCCGCCAGTTTTTATCTACTTTTACCTGAAGGTCAAGGTCGATGCGGTAGGGGAAAATTTTGCGCAGTTTTTTGATGCTTTCCACGCGGATGGTTTTGATGAGGTTTGCCCCCTTTCCGATGACGATGCCTTTCTGACTTTCTCGCTCCACGCACAAAAATGCCCGCACCCACAATTCATTCTGTTTTTTCATCTCCATGTCGGCAATCTGCACGTAAATGGCATGGGGAATTTCCTGTGAAAGACGGTTCATTGCCTGTTCGCGGATTACTTCTGCAATACGAAAATCCACTTCCTGGTCAGTGTAGAATTCCTCGCTGTAAAGGTGGGGGGCTACGGGAGCCAAATCATACAGGGCGCGGAGCACTTCGTTTATGCCCTCGTCATCTTTTGCCGACATGGCTATAATTTTTTTTCCGTCCAAATCTGGCAATTCAGTCTGCACGAATGCCTGTGCCTGAGCGGGTTTTGCATGACGGTCGTCAATTTTATTTATGGCGACTACAAGTTTTTGGCTGTGCTTTCTGAGCAGTTCCGCAATGGAGGATTCTTCTTCACCACAAGGGCGGGTAGAGTCGATGATGTACAGAATGCTGTCTGCATTTTCCAGCTGGTCAGTGACGATTGACTTCATGCGCTGGTTCATTTTCTTTTCCGAGTCATGGTAGCCCGGCGTGTCCACAAAAACAAGCTGTCCGAGAGAAGTGTTTACGATGCCCTTGATTGCATTGCGCGTGGTCTGCGGATAAGACGATACGATAGAAATCTCTTCCCCGCTTGCAGTATTGAGGAATGTAGACTTTCCCGCTGAGGGACGGCCGATTATCGTAACAAGGGCGGTTTTTTCTCCAAGGGGCATCTGTGTGCTTTCTTCTGATTCTGTATGCAGGCTCTTATCTTTCATAGATAAATTATACTGGAAAAAATGTAAAAAGTCAGTCAACTGTATGGAATTAGCCCCTTTTTTATGCTATAATAACCGATATGGCTAACATACAGGTTCTACCAGGCAAACCGATGAAACCGGGAATTCACGTTACAAAAGAGGGTGTGAATTTTTCGATTTTCAGCAGGAATGCAAAGGCTGTTTTTTTGGAATTGTTTCATAAGGCTGATGATGCAGTTCCATTTATGACTGTAACTCTGGACTCCGTGTATAACCGTGTGGGCGACATCTGGTTTTGCTTTGTGGAAGGACTGAAGCCGGGTGACTTGTATTTGTACCGGGTAGACGGACCTTATGAACCGGAAAAAGGCCATCGCTTTAACAAAAAATTCTATCTTTTTGATCCGCGTGCCCTTGCTTTTACTTCTGGTTCTGTTTTTAAGAATATGGCTTTTGGTCAGACTTGTCCTCTGGAAAAGATGCCTAAGTGCGTCATTGTGGATACGGATGACTACAACTGGGAAGATGACCGCCCCCTGCGTACTCCCCTGCAGGATACCATTATTTATGAGACGCATTTAAAGGGTTTTACGGCATCAAAAACATCAAGGGTAAAGTACAGCGGAACCTATCGCGGTCTGATTGAAAAAATTCCTTACCTTAAATCTCTGGGTATTACGGCGGTGGAACTGCTGCCGATTCAGGAATTTGATGAATATGAAAATGCCAATGTAAATCCGCGCACCGGTGAGCGCATGGTAAACTACTGGGGTTACAGCACCATCGGTTTTTTTGCGCCTAAGGTAAATTATGCTGTGGATAAAAATCCCGGTGCGGTAGTAAAAGAATTTAAGGATATGGTAAAAGCTCTGCACAAGGCGGGCATTGAAATTATTCTGGATATCGTATTCAACCACACGGCGGAAGGAAATGAGCACGGCGTAACGCTGAATTTTCGCGGCATAGACAACAGCACTTTCTATGAGCTGGTGCCGGACAACAAGCAGTATTATCTGAATTATTCCGGCTGTGGAAATACCGTAAACTGCAATCACCCTATAAATCAGGAATTCATCATAGACTGTCTGCGCTACTGGGTAGTGGACATGCATGTTGACGGCTTCCGCTTTGACCTGGCTTCTGTTTTGTGCCGTGCGGAAGACGGTTCAATCATAAAATATCCGCCGCTTACAGACCGCATTGCAGAAGATCCTCTCCTGCGCGGGGCAAAGATTATTGCTGAGCCCTGGGATTGCGGCGGTGCCTATTTTGTCGGTTCTTTCCCGGGAAGCCGCTGGTGCGAATGGAATGACCGCTACCGTGACGGAATCCGCCGCTTTATCCGTGGTGATGAATTTACTTCTACCGAGGCGGCTACCAGAATTTCCGGTTCAAGCGACTTGTATGCACATTCAAGCCGGGGTCCTCACCATTCCATCAATTTTATCGACAGCCACGACGGTTTTACCCTGAACGATCTGGTTACTTACAATGGCAAGCATAATGAAGAAAACGGTGAGGACAACCGTGACGGCAACGACAATAATTTGAGTTACAATTACGGTTTTGAAGGTCCTACATCAAACCCCAAGATTGAAAAACTGCGTCACCGGCAGATTAAAAATTTCTTTACCTGCCTTATGCTTTCTCAGGGTGTGCCCATGATGGTTTCTGGTGATGAAGTCTACCGTACCCAGAATGGCAATAACAATCCCTACTGCCAGGACAACGAAATTGCCTGGTTTAACTGGGATGATGTAACGAAAAATGCAGAAATGCTGACCTTTGCCCAAAGGGTAATTGCCCTGCGTAAAAATCACCGGGTTTTCCGCCGCAGGACTTTCTTTGGCGGTTCAAACAACAGTTCATCGCTATTGCAGCCGGACATTACATGGCATGACTATGACGGAAAAGTGCCTGACTGGAAAAAAATGAACCGCTTCCTGGGCATGCGTCTGGGCGGAAGTATTGATGCGGACGGTAAGATGGAAAGTGATTTTTACCTTGCTTTCAATACGGATATTCACGATAAGACGCTGGTGATACCGCCGCCGTCATCGGGAAGAAAGTGGTACCGCGCAGTAGATACTTCAATAGACGGAGAGAATGCTGCACTGGCCGCAGATAAAGAAGAGCTCTTGGATTTGCAGGAAAAATATGTACTTCCCGCAAACAGCGTTTTAGTGCTATTATCAAGATAGCCTATAAAACATCAACAAACCCTTGATGGAGGATTGTATGACATTTGATGCAGAAAAATTTCGGGCAAATTTGGCTGCCCGTCTTCGCAGACAGTATGGAAAGGATATTTCTCAGGCAAACACGCACGATTTGTTTGATGCCGTAAGTGCATCTGTGCTTGAATTTGTTATGCCTGCATGGATGGCAACTCGCCGTGAATATGAAAAGAAGCCAGTTAAACAGTGCTACTACCTTTCTGCTGAATTCTTGATGGGTCGTGCCCTTTCTAACAACCTTATCAATATGCAGATTAAGGATGAAGTAAAGAAAGTTCTTGATGATATGAACATCAACTTCAACCAGATTGAAGACGAAGAACCGGATGCAGGTCTGGGTAACGGCGGTCTGGGTCGTCTGGCAGCATGTTTCCTGGATTCACTGGCAACTCTGGACTATCCGGGACACGGCTACGGCATCCGCTATCAGTACGGTATGTTTGAGCAGCGTATTGAGGACGGCTATCAGGTAGAATATCCCGATAACTGGCTTAAACACCGTGACCCCTGGGAAATCAAACGCTCTGACCTGGCCGTTACCGTTAAATTTGGCGGTGAAATTAAATACGGAAAGACTCCCGATGGTCAGGACCGCTTCTATCTGGAAAATGCAGAAGAAGTAACGGCAACTCCCTATGATATGCCGATTGTTGGTTTTGACACCAATACAGTAAATACGCTGCGCATGTGGCAGGCTTCCAGTCCCAACGGATTTGACCTGCAGCTCTTTAACGACATGCATTACAGCCGCGCAGTAGAAAAGCAGAATTCTGCAGAAAACATCAGCCGCGTTCTCTATCCCAATGACAACGGTCCCCAGGGAAAGGAACTGCGCCTGAAACAGCAGTACTTCTTTACTTCTGCTTCACTGCAGGATCTGGTACATCACTTTGTGGCAAACTATGGAACTGATTTCCGCAAGTTCCCGGATCTGCATGTCATTCAGTTGAATGATACTCACCCGGTTGTAGCAATTCCTGAGCTTATGCGTATCCTTATGGATGAATATGCTGTAGGCTGGAACGATGCATGGGATATTGTAACCAAGACTTTTGCCTACACCAACCACACCATTCTTGCTGAGGCTTTGGAAAAATGGCCGATTGCTATCTTCCAGGGACTTTTGCCCCGAATTTATCAGATTGTGGAAGAAATCAACCGCCGCTTCCTGATTGAACTTCGTGCAAAGTTCCCCAATGATTACAACAAGCACAATCGCATGAGCATTATCCACGATGGAAAAGTCTACATGGCATGGCTTGCAATTCATGCAGGATTCAGCGTAAATGGTGTTGCTAAACTGCACACAGAACTGCTTAAGACACAGGAACTCAAGGACTGGGCAGAACTTTATCCCAACAAGTTCAA
>DFDV01000054.1:0-6473 GCA_002369025.1 Treponema sp. UBA3819
TTTGAGGGTTTGTAATAAACCCTCAATCAAACCGAACAACACTATAAAGCGTCGTTCGGTCCAAAAGTTACAAAACAAACTATATCAGCCCTTAACAGCACCCAGCATAGTACCTTTTGTGAAGTACTTCTGGATGAAAGGATAAGCGATAATCATAGGAATTGCTGAAAGGAATACCGATGCAGCCTTAATCGCTTCAACCGGGGCTTCGCCGAACGCGTTGACATCAACAACTTCATTCATTGAAGCACCAAGCAAGATGTTGCGCAACAAGATTGGCAAAGGCTGCAAGTATGCGTCCTGCAGGTAGAGCATAGGATGCATAAAGTCATTCCAGAAGTTTACACCGTAGTACAAACCGATTGTCATGATAATTGGTTTTGACAAGGGAAGAATGATAGAAAGAAGAACATACCATTCTGCCGCACCGTCAATACGTGCTGATTCTTTCAAGGATTCAGGAATGCCTTCAAAGAAGCCGCGCATAATCAAACAGTTGTATGTACCGACTGCACCAGGAACGAAAACTGATGCCAGGTGGTCAGCCAGTCCAAGACCGGTAATAACCAGGTATGTCGGAATCAAACCGATGTTAAACAAATACGGAATCAATACAAACCAGTTCAGCAGTTTACGTCCCGGCAAATCCTGTACAGACATACAATATGAAAGCGGGATAGTTAAGAACAAAGAAGTAAAGACACCGAATACCAGAATCTTCAGTGAGTTCCAGAATGCCATCATAAATCCGGCATTGCCCAGAAGCGCTTTGTACGCATCAATTCTCCAGTCCCAGGGACGGAACATAGCTTCAAGATATGAATAGCGATATCCATTCGGACGGAAAGACTGAGCAACAGTACTCCACATAGGAATCAAAATGATGACAAAAACGAAAATCAAAAATACGTTGACCAAAACATAGAATGTACGGTCACCGGCTGTCATTTTAACGGTCTTTGGTTTTTCCATTATATTTACCTCGTAAACCTTAAATTATATGAGTGATGAATCAGCAAGCTTCTTAACAACCGTGTTAGATACACGAACCAGCAGGAAGCCGATTACACCCTTGAAAATACCAACAGCCGTAGCAAGAGCAAATTGGAATTGTAGCAAACCTTGCCGGTATACCCAGGTATCAATGATATCTGCAACGGAGTAAACCGGAACTGAATACAACATAAACATCTGGTTAAAACCAGCATCAAGAATAGTACCGAGTTTAAGAAGAACTACCGTAACAATAACAGGCTTAATTGAAGGAAGGGTAATGTACCATACGCGCTGAACAGCAGATGCTCCCTCCACCATGGCTGCCTCAAACAACGTACCGTCGATACCCATCAAAGCTGCAATAAAGATAATTGCGGCCCAACCCATTTCCTTCCATGCATCAGAAAGAACGACGATTACAGGGAATGTAGTTGTTGTGGTCAAGAAGTCAACACGCTCACCGCCACAGAAGTCGATGATGTCGTTTACCATACCATCGCCCGGTGCAAGCAGGGCAAGCAAAATACCGTACATAATAACCCATGAAAGGAAGTGCGGCAGATAAACCATCGTCTGAACGACCCGGCGCAAAACATTGCGTGTACATTCATACAAAGCAACAGCCAGTATAACTGAAAGCGGAACGGAGATAACCAGTTTCGCCAGACTATACAGGATAGTATTGCGCAGCAACTCGCCAAAATAGAATGAATGGAAAAAGTCCATGAAGTTGGCGAAACCAATCCATTTACTTCCCCATACACCATCAATTGGTGAAAAGTCCTTAAATGCAATCTGACCGTTTACCAGCGGACCGTATTTAAGGGTGGTGTAGTACACTAATGGTATAATCAGAAGACTATAAACCGAAAAGTGTCGTTTGATGTTCTTCCAAAGGTCCTTTTTAGGTGCCTTAAGAACTGTTGTTTGTGTTTCGTTCATATCTAACCTCAGTCTATATATGATATAACATTATATTAGTAAAATCCTTACATCTTGATGGACAAAACCGACATTACTGTCTGGCTCTGATTTTTCCTGGCGGTACTCCGTAAATTTTCTTAAATACACGGCAGAAATAAGCCTGATCTTGAAATCCTGTGTTTTCCGCAATCTCATAAATTGTATCATTCGTTTCAAGAAGCATCTTTGTCGCAAGGTATATTCTATACCGATTTAAATATTCCCACAAGGACAAACCAATCTCTTTATGGAATATTCTCGTAAGATAATCTTCACTTACATGTACAGTATCAGCAAGTTTCCAGCGAACAATCTGCTGTGATGCATTTTTATTTAAGTACAAAATCGCTTTTTTGACCAGTGCCCCCGTATGAGGAGGAAGTATTTCGTCTCCGGACAGAATTGCCTGTATACGCTCGTTAAACTGTTCGGAATCTGCAGCTCCCCGATTGCAGAGAATAATGCGGGGATGAGAACAGAGCATTTCCACTTCCTCAGCTGAACTGATTTCATTCGGCAGTACAAGAATGGGAACAAGAACAGTCTTTGGATTCTTTCTGATATGTCTGATACCTTCTTCATCGATTTTTTCAAACACAATCAGGGACGGAAGCACTTCGCTGACGATTTTATCAAATTCAGCCATAGATGTTATGGTCACTACATTTTCGTCTGTTGCCCAGGTACCGTAGCGTGTATGCTCCGCATTTATGAAGAGAACCGTGGATGAGGTTCTGTTTGCCATCTTGCGTTCCAGGAGGGAAAGGAATGTCGTTCCGCCCAGAGATTTATCATAGCAGATGACCGGAAGCTTAAAGACAGAATCATTATGACGCAAACCATAAATTTTAAGCCACTCTTCTTCCATTGTGTTTTCTGTATCCCAGAAGAAACAGCAGCCCTTTTTGGGTGTGTCGGTGAGGATTTCATCCGTTATGGGCAGAAGCGGCTGTGACAGCACTGTTTCCGGCTGATGGCGTGAAAGTGAATAGATTTCCGTAATATCAAATTCTGACCGCTGGGGTGCCGTTCCGCCAAGATTGGGGTAGGGCAGGATGATTACCGTAGACTGATCCAGTTTTACAATTTCACCATACTGCAGAAGAATGATTTTTTCAGCAAGCAGCATTTCCGGCTTCTGATGTTCCTGCAGGGGAGAGTCAATGGTGATATAAATACCGTCCAATTTTGCCGCAACAGATACATCTCCCACCATATTGGTAAAAAGGGACTGTAAAGCACGTTTGAGACGTTCTGCATCTCCAAATACAAGCGGCAGATTGCTTGCGGATTCTGCCATTTCTGCCGGGAAGACAGACTGCAAATCAAAGAGTTTTCTTTCCGTCGGCATATCATCCAGCTGAATACGCGTCAGTTCAATAAGTGTAGACAGTTTTTCCAGCTGCGATGTAATCTGGGATTTTAAGAAAAGCAATTGTTCCGTAAGGATATCTGCATCAAGAATGCCATTGTTGATGTTTGATTCCATCTGCGTAATCTTCGCAGACAAATCTTTAAGGGGGTCGCACAGGTCGCTGCTGACATTGGCAAAAAATTCGGTCTTTGTACGCTCTGCCTGTTCGGCAACCTGTTTTGCCGCATTCATTTCTTCAAACTGGAAGACACTCTGCAGCGCACTGCTGATTACATGGCGCAAATCTTCATACAGCTGCACCTCGCAATCAGAAAAGCCCATAATCACATAGCCCAGTGATTTTTCTTCCGTAAACAATGGCTGAACAATATAAACACCGTTTTCAAAATTACGATTGAATTTTGCCGGAAAGAGAAGATTTGCAGGAAAGAGACTTGTTTCATTTATCAGTTCGCCGGTCGCATCAAAACCACCGATGTACTGCGAATATTCACTGTTTTCGTACAATACAATCGCAGCCGACTGAATGCCAATTATCGGAAGATATTTTTCCAGTATGGAAATAAGCTTTCCCCTGTCGTAAACAGAAAGCAGTTCACTCTTAAGCGAATTGACAGCACTTGTTTCGTGACCTTCTTCATATTTTGAAAGCGAATAAATCTGTGCCTGAAGTTTTGGCAGAAGAATGGCCGCAATCCGCAGAATGTTTTCTATCCTTGCAGAAGATAAACAGGTTGTATGCCGGAGCAGTTTGAATGTATGGAATATGCGGGAAATTTCTCCGCCCCGCTCAAGATAACGGGTAAGTGTTTCCAGAACAAGGTTATAGAAAAGATTGGGCTTGCTGTCATCAAACAGAGCATTCAGCATCTTTTCCAGGCGTTTTTCTGAAACACCGCTTTTTTTGTAAACTTCCTTTAACTCTGCCAAGAGCTGTTCCTGTGTTTCTATGGGAGCCTGGTTGTCATCCGATACCAGTTCATCCATTGTGTTACAGCCACAACTTTCCCGGATAACCGGGTAGGCAGGCAGGGTCTTTCCTTCAATTTTTTTCTCACCCGTCAATACGCGAACCAGCATACGGTCTGCTTCCAGACCCAGTTCTTCGTAAGGCATGTGAACTGTTGTAAAGGGAACAGATGAAATCTGACTTTCAAGAGAATCATTAAAACCGCCAATCTTTATATCCTGCGGAATGCGGCAGCCAAACAGACTCAGCCAGCTTATTGCCGAAAAAGCCATCAAATCGCTGGAGGCAATGACCGTATCAAAATCTTTTCCCGGTTTTAGTCCCCGGCTTTCACAAATCTGACGGATAGCACCAAGACCATCGTTCCAGTCAAATGGATCTGAAATAAGACGCCTGTTTTCTTCGGTGTAGAGACCTGCTTCAGTAATCGCATCAATAAAGGCTCGGTAACGGTCGTTTGCAGAAGAGTGGTTTTCTGGAGCCCGTAAAAAAGCAATTCGTTTTGCCCCGTGGTGATGAATAAAATGTTCCACCAGCTGCTTCATGCCCGTGTATGCGTCAAAATCTACAAGAGGATGCTGGCCGATTTTTTGACCGATTGTTACAAAAGGAAGATCCGAAAAATTTTCATGAAAAGCAGTCAGTTCTTCAAGAGAAACACCGCTTCCTAAAGTAGAAGCCCAGCTGACAAGTCCATCCAGATTTGATGAATTGATTAAAGAGTAAATGGCATTTCGCTTTTTTGTCGTATTCTCTTTTGTCTCAAGTTTTCCGCCCGGAAAAATAAAAAAGGCTCCCTCACGCTTTTGCATATGATTAGCGTAGGCCGTCCATAATCTGGCACCGGAACCGTCATGAATTGAGGCAAGTGTAAAACCAATTCTTTTTGCTGGATTTGATTGTTTCATTGCTTACTACCAAGTAATTCTATACCCAGTTCGTTTTTTTTACAACTTTTTTCTGTTTTTTCCATACGTTTTTTTTATAATTTTTTTCGCTTTTTTACTAGTCCGGCATTATTTATAAAACTGATTCAGTAAAATCAGCATATTTACTAGTGACTTTTTATGCAAGATGTTATAAAGTATTTTTTCAGATATATATTGAAAAGAACTTCCGGAGGTTCAACTATTATGGCTCTTAAACCAATTAATGAAGTAATGAAAAAGGTTTCTCGTCCAGAGAAAGTTTTGCAGTTTGGTGAAGGCGGATTCCTGCGCGCTTTTGTTGACTGGCAGATTGATATCGTCAACGAAAAAACAGACTTCAACGGCAACATCGTTATCGTTCAGCCGCTTGAAAAAGGCATGATTGATGCAATGAACGCACAGGACAACCTGTACACCACAGTTCTCCGCGGTATGAAAGACGGAAAACCGACTGTTGAAACACGCTGCATCAATTCTGTAAGCCGCTCAATCAACCCCTACACAAACTATGATGAATACATCGCTCTGGCTTCAAGCCCGGATCTGCGCTTCCTCGTTTCAAACACAACAGAAGCTGGTATCCGCTTTGACGCAGAGATTGACGGTGTTCCGGTTACCCTCGACCAGAAACCCCAGAAAAACTACCCTGCAAAAGTAACTGCTTTCCTTTACAAGCGTTTCCAGGCATTCAAGGGTGATACATCAAAGGGCCTTATCCTCATTCCTTGTGAACTTTCTGACCAGGCAGGTCTTAACCTCCGTATCAATATCCTGCGCTATGCAGAAATGTGGCAGCTGGGACCGGACTTCATCAACTGGTTCGACGAAGCTTGTGACGTTTGTTCATGTCTCGTTGACCGCATCGTTCCGGGATACTTCCCCCTCCTTGCAAAAGAAGAAAACGGCAAGACTCAGGCAGAAAATATCTGCGAAAAACTGGGCTACGAAGACAAACTCCTCGACTCAGCAGAACTCTTCCACTTCTGGGTTATCGAATCTAAGAAATCACATGAAGATGAACTTCCCCTCGTTAAGGCAGGTCTTTCAGTTAAGTGGGTTCAGAACATGGACTACTACCACACACGCAAGGTCCGCATCCTGAACGGCGCTCACACATCTTCAGTTCTGGCAGCTTTCCTGGCTGGTTCAAACTATGTTCAGGATATCGTTTGTTCAGAAAAAGTTGGAAGCGGATTCAATACACCGAATGCTGATGCTCAGAAATTCATGCACGACATCA
>DFDV01000054.1:6532-20934 GCA_002369025.1 Treponema sp. UBA3819
ACGAAATCGTTCCTTCAATCGACGGAGACCAGGAAGACCTGAAAAAATACGCACAGGATGTATGGACTCGCTTCCAGAACCCCTTCAACCCGCACCGCCTGATTGAAATTTCTTTGAACTCAGTCGCAAAATACTGGACACGCTGTCTGCCTTCTGTTCTCCAGTCAGTAAAGAAGAACGGCTCTGTTCCCAAGCTGCTCGGCTTCTCAATTGCAGCCCTCATCGCTTTCTACAACGGAACCGAAATCAAAGAGAACGCAAAAGGCCAGAAATGTCTCGTTTCTAAGCGTGAAGACGGCGAATACGAAAACCTGGACACCCTCCCTGTTCTGGAGTTCTTCGCTGCTCTCAACAAAGAGACAAAAGACGCAAAGGTTATCGCAAAGAAAGTCTTGAGCAATGTTGACTTCTGGAAGGAAGATTTGACAAAGGTTGCAGGACTTGAAGCCGCAGTTGCAGGACACTTGGCTGACATTCAGTCTAAGGGTATGAAGAAAGCACTGGCTGAGATTGTGAAATAACTTTTTGCAATAAAAGTGTAAAAAGAGCTAGAACTTTTTATATTGCACTCCCCGTGAGGTTTTTCTTGCGGGGAGTTTTTTATTGGTCTTCCCATTTGTCCAGCATTTTAATCATTGATTTTCTAAAGTCAGCAACAAGCTGCATTTTCAAATTTTGACGGATTTTCTGGGTTTCATCCGTTTCTTCTATGTTTACAGCAGAACAATCCTGCTGAACGAAGAGCTGGTAGACTTCTATCTCTAATGCGTCCGCAATCTTTACCAAAGTCGCTTCTCGCGGCCATCTCCGCTTTCCCTCAATGTCATTTATGTTCTGAGAAGAAACACCTATTTTTTCCGCCAGCTGTTCCTGGGTAAATTTTCCCTTGCGGTATTTTTTGATATTTTGCGAAAGCGTTTCATGTAATTCATCTTCTGTCATTACTTGCATTTTGCTAGTCAATTACAAATTTTTACACTAGCGCATTGCAGATTTCTATGGTATACTAGCAATATGCAAGTAAATTATAGATACTTGCGAAATCAAAGATTCTTTACAGGTGGTGTAGTATGAGACAATTAAAAAATGTTTTTGCAATTCTCACGTTGTTTTTTACAGCTCTATTTATTGCGTGTAGCGATGGGAATAATAGTAACGGCAATGGTGACGAAGCCAGCGGTGATACCGTTGTTTGTACTTATTATATGAAAGATGACACCAGCGTTTATTATGTGTTTTATGGAGACAAGACTGCTGAATATCATGCAAAAGGAAAAATCGCAAATACAAGAAGCGAATTGATATATTCTGGCAATCCGTTAAAAGCGGGTACCGTAAGTTTAAAAATTTCCCTGACAGGAACAGAACTAATTTCCTTTAACGTTAAAGAGTCAAACGGAACACTTATTCCCACAGTAGAGCTTGTCCCAGGATTCCCCGTAGAATATACGCTTACATTAGATGGCAAAAATGATAACGAAGAAAACAGCGGCACGGATAAAAAAAACACGGAAGGGTCCGGCGAGAACGGAAACGGTGAAAATGGCGGCACGGAAACACCAGAAGAGCCTTCTACTGACATCGATGAAAGCCCCCTCATGTTCATGGGCTTTGACAATGTTGTGACTATCGAAAAGGGCACGGATATAACCGGAATAACGAATACTATTTACTCACTTACAAGTGACACTACCCTAAAATTCAAAGGCGGAATCAACTCAATTACGCTCACGACTATTGCCGCCGCCATGGGTACAAACGACAGCGTAAAAATCGCACTGGATTTTTCAGAAGCGACAGGCATTACAGAATGGACGAACAAGCTTGCTGGGCTAAAGACTCTGTATGCTATCTCGCTGCCAGGCACAGTTACAAGCGTGCAGGATAATGCGTTTGCAAATTGCACGAATCTAAAAGCGATTACTGTGCCGTGCAGTATAACAGCGTATCCTTCTACCCCATCTTCGACTATTGTCAATTTTGTAGGAACGCTTGAGGATTGGCTTAAAAGCTCTGTGGTTCTTCCAGATTCTAAATTCTATTATGACAGTACTGCAGGTAAGTATGTTGACTACAGTCCAAAGCTATACCTTAATGGCAAAATCGTTAGCGGAATAACCATTCCCGACTCTGTGACCTCAATCAGAAAAAATGCTTTTAAAAACTGCTCAGCTATTACGAAGGTAAGAATACCAGACAGCGTAACAAGTATTGGAGACTATGCATTTCATAACTGTCGTGGATTGATGGAGGTAAGTCTCGGTAACAGCGTGGCATACATTGGGGATTATGCATTTAGCAGTTATCCTGAAAATGATAAAGGGTGGAGAAGTGTTAGTATACCAGACAGCGTGAGTTATATTGGAAAAAATGCCTTTTCAATACCACGGGGGTCACTATACATATCATTTGGAGAAAATACCGCCGAGAGAGGTGAAGGCTGGTGTGCAGTAGCATGCAATATCGATATTTCAGGTTCTTCAATACCTTCGAATGCTTTCCTTAACTGCAACGAAATAACAAGTATATCAATAAATGAAAATGTAACGAGCATTGGAAGCAGGGCGTTCTATGGATGTAGTGGCCTAAAAGTATTGACTATATGGGAAGGAGATACTCCTCTAAAGTTAGAAAATAATGTTTTTTCAGGCAGTCCATTGGAAAGTATAAATTTGCGGAGAGACATTGAATTCGAAGATGAACCACCATTCGCTGCAATGACAACACTCAAACAAGTATATATTGCTTGCAATGTAACGAATATCGCTGATGGTGCTTTTTCTGGCTGTACTAAACTTGAATCTGTAGCTATTCTTGGTAATGTAGAGAGCATTGGACAAAAAGCATTTTTTGACTGTGAAAACCTATATAAGCTAACTTTGTCCAGCAAACTTGCGACTATTGGCTCGTACGCTTTTGCAGTATGTCAGAACCTTGAGTATGTCAGATGGGATACGCAAGAAAGTCCAGAGCCGCTCACGATAGGCGACTATGCATTTGCTTACTGCTATAGTCTACAAGATAGATTTTTACTAAATAATGCTACTCTTATAGGAAATCATGCCTTCGAGGAATGTGGTCTTGTGAATATTAATATTCCAGTGTCTGTAACGAGCATTGGTGAGTCTGCCTTCCATAACTGCAGTGATTTATGGTTAGTTAAGTATGCTGGTACTGAATCTCAATGGCAAAAAATCAACATTGCGAATGATGCTTTTAGTGGAACCGCTTCACATTCACACTTTGAAATTTGGTACAACTCCTTAAACGATTAAAAACTACACCAGCGACTAATGCCAACTGAACAATATTTCTCCGTCGCTTGTCGACGGGGAAATCTACTTTTATCCTGCAAGGATAACGAGGAGTATTTTTATCATGGACATCGAATCACAAAAAGAACTTGACCATCTAAACAACGAGCTTCTCATGCGAATACAAAAAGGATACGGTGACGGTGCAATGCTCGTATCCTTTTCGCTGATTTATTTTGTAACAGTTATAGGAGTACTTAGCAAATTTCTAGAAAGCTCAGAGCTTGATGTCAAGGATATATGTATATTCAGCGTACTGTCGACTTTGTTCTTTTTGTTCCCAATCCTTATATATTATGCCATGACAACTCGTAACAGAGAAAATTTTTCCGCGATTTTCAATATAGCCGCATACAAAAAAAGATTTTTCGAAAAATATAACTTATCCGACGGTATTCTCTCTGGCGGAAAATGGGAAAAGTTTAATAAAACAACTTTTTCGACTTTTTTCGACAAAGGTAAAAATGAAGTATTTTTTCTTTCTCTTCTTTCAGTAGCATTACAAATTGGTAGTATTTTCTTAACTGTTTATTATACTTTTATACGTCTACAAGATAATAAGTTTTTGCTAGCCTATATATTGCTTAGTGCAGCTAATTTTTTCAGTGCAATTTGTCTTATTCCAGCAATCACTCGCATAGCAAAACTCTATATTCTTTTCACTCCGAATGATATAGGCGGTGAAATAAAAAGTATGCATACCTATTACGATATCCAATATAGGCTAATAAAAATCGCTAAAAACACAAGTGAATTAGAAAAATTGATAGAAACGCAGAAAAAAGCAAACGAAAAATTTAATTGCTTTTTAATTGCTTCCCATATTTCACCTTATAAAGCAATTGATTTGGAAAAACTCTTTTATTCATTTGTTTTTCCCTGTCTTTCCGATATAGCACCAAGTGAAGAACATAGGAACAAGGATGAAATAATAAAACATGTATCCGAACTTGCAGAAAAGAATCAAACAGATGTGTATAATTATATTTACAACTACAGTGGCGACTGATTTTCTGCGTTAAGGATACGGAAGGCGCGTAGCGTTGCCGGATTGAAAAGTAATTTCAATCCGGCAATGGAGCGCGGTAGCGCGAAACCTGTAGTAGCCTGACCCGAAGCAAAGCGTAGGGGAACGCCCTAGGTCTTGATCAATGTTGACTTCTGGAAGGAAGATTTGACAAAAGTCGCAGGACTTGAAGCCGCAGTTGCAGGTCACTTGGCTGACATTCAGAGCAAGGGAATGAAGAAAGCGTTGGCGGAGATTGTGAAATAAGGCAAATCTTACGCTTGACTTTTCGCCAAGCGTAACTTATATTGTATTTAGTGGCGGACAACTCGTGTGTTCGTCCAAGCGATGAAGCATAACAGCGTACCAGGAAGCCTTGCTGTGCAGAGCTTTCAGTAGGGGTTGTGCAATAACCTCAACCTGGAGTAGGTGCAAACCGAAAGAAAATGCCCATTAAGCCCGTCCTTGCGACGGGTTTTTTTGTCGGAGAGCTGATGGATAAACTTCTTGCATGTGCAAAAACTTTTGAAGAACTACTCGACAGCAATTATCTGACATTCCGTTACCGCCCACAAAATAATCCGACTTCAACGATAATTGCGGAATTTCTTTTGTCTGCTGATTTTCAAGGCAATGATGTGTACATCTTTCTCGACAAAAAGGAACATGCAGAAAATTATTTCTGTCGCTCGTTCTTTCCCAAAACTGACAAAGATTACACTGTCGGGCAGATTAAGTACACATTGTTACGAAAAGAAAAAACCACGCTCTCTACCAGGGAAAGCGTGGGTACAGTATGACCAACTCTCCACATTACACTACATTGACATCATATTTCTTTAACACTTCAATAAAATCTTTGACCATAATCTTTTTGTCATCAGAAAGGTTTCTTATAGAATTTTTTAAATTTTCATTTTGGTGATGATTTTTGTTGTCGTTTTTACCGGTTACAAGGTATTCCACAGAAACATCAAGAACATCTGCGATTTTTACAGCGACATCTGCCGGAGGAATTGAGGCACGAGAGCCTAGATAGCCTTCAAGCGTTCTTTGGGAAATGCCTGTCCGAAGAGAGAGTTCCTTTACTTTTATATCCTGAAAATCCATTTCGGCACGCAAAGTTTGTTTGAATATAGAATCCATATAATTCATTAAATTACTTCATTTTACGTATAATTCCCTTGCTTTTACTACAAATAACGCATAAAATTATCTACTGTACACGCGAATTGTAGTTCATTTACAATCTTAAATCACTACATTTTACGGATTAAAAGGAGATGCGTTATATGAAAAATCTTGTCAAATCAGTCTCGTGTGTTCTTGTTGGAATGGCAGTATTCGGATTTTTTTCATGTAAAGGCGAAACCGAATATGTGGACAGAATCGTGGAGAAAGAAGTTGAAAAGCCTTCCGATACCACGCCACCTGCCCAAATCAATGCCGAGACGGTAACGGCTACTGCCGGCAACAATACAGTGCTTCTTAGTTGGACGAATCCCAGCGATGAAGATTTTTACGGAACGGAAATCAGTTTTGCTCCCGAATCAAGCGGAGTAACGCAGCCGGTTATCGTAAAGGGGAGCCAGGCACAAAAATCCAGCGTCATCTTCAACGGACTTGCCAACGGCACGGAATATACTTTTACGCTTGTTGCGCTCGACAAAAGCCTGAACAGGGCGAGTGGTACAACAAAAACGGCAACGCCTGTTTCAAATGCGGACAGCACGCCGCCTGCAAAGGTTACGGAACTTGTTGCCACAGAGGGAAACGGCAAAATCATTCTCGCATGGACAAACCCCGCTGACGAGGATTTCTTTGGCGTGCGGATTTCAGAAAAGTCAAACGGAGGAACGCTCTCAAACGCTGTCTTTCTGCAAAACCCCGCCAATACTTTTACCGTTAGCGAACTTGCGAACGGCACGGCTTATGAGTTCAGCGTAATCGCACTTGACAAGGCGCTGAACGAGAGCGGAGCGGTAACGGCAAGCGGAACGCCAGTTGATTCTGCTGATGAAACGCCACCAGAGAATGTTACGGAACTTACTGTTGTAGCGAATGACGGAAATGCGGTCATATCATGGAAAAATCCAACCGAAACAGATTTTGCCGGTGTAGAAGTAAACGCAAATCCTGCTGTCGGTACGCTTTTCTATCCCCTGCTGTTGCGAAAGGAAGCAAACACCCTTTCCGTGTCAGGCCTGACGGTGGGAGAAAGTTACGAGTTCATGGTAAAAGCTTACGACCAGAGTCTTAATTTTGCAAGCGGTATCAGCAAGACAGTAACAGTTGGCGACACCGGCGACCATACTCCGCCACACATCGTGGCAAACTTACGGGCGACTAACAAAGGCGGTGCGGTTCTGCTCACATGGGAAGAAGCAAACGACACGGACGGCGACCTTTTGTGCTACGAAGTGACCTATGAAAGCGTTGCAATTACCGTCTCAAAAGGCACGAACTACTGCTACGTCACAAACCTTACCAACGGCACTGAATACACCTTCACGGTAAAAAGCGTGGACACAAGCGGAAACAAGAGCGAGGGAGTAACGACGAAAGAAACGCCAGTTGCGATTGATGCTGGTGACACAATGAAAATTGAGCTTTCTGCACCAGAAGCATTGAGCAATACAAGTACTCCCGTTACGGCAAAAATTACAAGCGCGTCAAAAATCAAAAAAGTTGTATACAAGAAAAATGGAAGCATGAATGCGGCTGAACTGCTTGCAGATTCTGAAGCAAATAAGGCGACACAAAAAGAAGCGAGTGATGACAGTGAATGGACTTTTGACATTACTGCCACAGACGAGAGCGCAAACGGAACTTACACCGTAGCTGCCATAGACGAAGCAGGTCGCGAGGAAGCAGAGCAGATAACAATAAACAACTTTGACTTTACGCCGCCAGCAAAAGTAAAGGTGACAAACGCGGTTTATTCTTCTGATTTAAGTGCAATTATTCTAAATTGGACAGAGCCAGGTGATTCAGACTACGACCATGTAGACATAAGCTTTACAAGCAACAACGGCACAAGTGACAGTACAGCAAGCGAAGCCGTAAGCCTTGCAAAGGGAACTACCAATAAAACCTTCAGCAGCATTGACGGAACAAAGGCTTACTACACCTACACCTTCGTAACCTATGACGCACTTGGAAACAAAGGGAAAGCGTATGCATATAAAGTTTCTGTAAAGACCAGTGTAAGTAACATTCCCGAAGGCTTTGTTGAGGTTTCAGGAAAAACAATAACAGGAAGCGAAACCTGGACACCAACATCAGAAGTGTTTGTAAGCGGAAGAAGTCTTACAATTCCTGATTTGTATGTGTGTGACCACGAGGTAACTCAGGCAGAATACGAAAAATACTGTAAGTACGGCTCATCAAGTCAGTACGGCTCATCAAGTCCTTCAAGCATTTACGGAGCAGGAGATAACTACCCGGCATATTATGTTAGCTGGTATGATGCAATCGTTTACTGTAACCTGCGGTCAATAGATGAAGACTTGACTCCTGCCTACGCAATCAACGGGGAAACAGACCCGACAAAATGGACAGACATTGTAAGTACAACGACAGACGGACTTACAAAATACTGCGGTACTGCATCAACTAACGACACATGGGATGGCATGACATTTGACGAAGATGCCGACGGCTACCGCCTGCCAACAGAAGCAGAATGGGAATACATAGCAAGGGAAGGAAAAACAAGTGGCACAACATACAGCGGAAGCAATACTATAGGAGATGTGGCATGGTATAAGGAAAACAGTGGTTCAAAAACCCACGAAGTAAAAAGTGATAAAGTTACTGGCACAGACAGTGAAAACGCCTTGGGCATTTATGACATGAGCGGAAACGTTTGGGAATGGTGCTGGGACCAGAGTCTTTTCTCTAGCCGCGTCCAGCGCGGCGGTTCTTGGGACGGCAAGGCGGACTACTGCACCGTGTCTTTTCGGAACTACATGCACCCGAGTTACCGTATGTACAATGTTGGTTTCCGTGTTGTGCGTTCCAGTTCTGCAAATTAAAAAACATCTCTCTGTTTGATGAACACGCAAAGGCGTGTAAAAGAAACAGAGAGTAAAAAAACATGTATTGCACGGTTGAAAATATTTTTTGGAGAGAATTATGGCAGGAAGCCTAGAAGATTACAAAAACCTGCTTGCAAAAGCTGAAAAAATTATAACTACACACAAATACGAGTGGCAAAAAAGCGGAAAGTATTTCAATGTTTTTTCTACATTGGGAGTAGAATGGAAAGAAGTGTACCATACCGCATTTTTGAAAGAACTGCTTGCCCCAAATGGACAGCATGGTCTTGGTGACAACTTCCTCAAAGAGTTTCTTAAACGCATTGATTTTAATAAATCCCCGTTGGAAAATATTATCGTCAAAAAAGAAGAAAATATCGGAAAAAATGGGCGGCTCGATATTTCAATTTCTTTTATTTGCAATGACAAAAGATATAAAGTCGTCATTGAAAATAAAATAAGGGAAGTAGACCACGAAGGACAATTGAGAAAATATCTTAACTATTTAAGAACGGAAAACTTTGATGATTATAGACTTGTCTACTTAACATTAAATGGTGATGATCCTATTGATGAGATTTGTGATGAAGACAAGAAATATTTTCTAACAATGTCTTATAGGAGCGATATCATTTCGTTGCTGGAAAAAGTCATAAACATTGGAAACATGCCCCCGTATGCAATTGAAGCGGCAATTCGCCAGTATATTTTGAGCCTAAAAATACTTACAAATCAAGGAGTTGATAAAAATATGGAAGAAGAAATCGAAAATTTGCTTTTAGAAGGGAATAATATTGAATTTGTGCAGGAACTCAATGGCAGAATTGTTCCGCTCAAGAAAAAAGTTCTTTTTCAATTTATAAGCCTTTTAAAATCTGAGTTTGAGAAAAATGGAAGAAGCGTGTCTATTACTTATAATAACAAAAAAATGGAAATAGAAGCGACCGTTACAAATTATATCACTAAGAGCGAATCATGGTTACAGTTTACTTTTCCTGTTAAGGACTTCGTTTTTTATGTGACATTTAATCCCGAGGGCTGGCATTGGGAAGAAGTTAAAAAGGATAACGATGAAAAGAAAAGCAAAGAAAAAACTGAGGAATTTCGGCAAACTCGCGGGACAGAGTTTAAAAATTTCGTAATTAATTTTAAGCAGTTCGATGATGGTGCAAAACAATTTGCCAGTATGCCTGAAGATGAACAGAGAAAATACATTTCTGATTATGTCGAAGACATTAAATCCAAATTGAAGAAATTGGATTTTTGACCAACCATGATTGAAGTGGAGTAAATTCCTCTCCCGCGCAAGGGATAATAACACCTGCCGTAAGGCAGTTCCGAAGCGGGTTGGGAGCGGAGCGTCAAGTCGCGAAGGAATGGAGCGCCTTGAGCGCGGAAGTGTGGATAGCCCGACCGCCACTTGTGGCGGGTGCGCCCAAAAGAACTTCTGGACGCGCTTTGTGTCATTTTTAATACAACGCCGGCAAGTTTCTTTTACACGGCGCAAGAATTTTCAGGCGACGACAGCCTTTTTGCAAGGATTGACTCAGTGATTGACGAGAAGCTTGAAAAACTGGAAATTAAATTGAAGGAAAAAATTAGGAAATAGAATCACGAGCAGGATGAAAACCCTAAGTCCTTAGCGATATTTCCCCATTGATTCCCCCTCTAACTCTCAAACAAATCATCTATCGTGACTTCGCCTTGAACTATGCCGGAATACATGTTTTGCTTTACGCCGTAAGTGGTTACCATGACAAGCTGGCAGGCTTTCCTTGTTTTCGTTGCGGTTTTGAATGTCCCGATTGTGTTTCGCAGTGAAAGGTCGCAGTCTTTGTCGATGGCAAAAGGATGTTCGGAAAATTTCATTTCACAGACATTGATGATACGGTCTCGCCGGTCAATCAGCATGTCAATTTGTGCGCCTTCATGCTCATCCGTGGCTTTTGTAAACCAAGATGAAGTTTCAGATGCGATTCCGCCAATGCCGAGTTTCTTTTTTATCTGCGCAGTGTGGTCTTTGCAAAGCTGCTCAAAGGTCAGGCCTGCCAAAACCCGGCAATGACAGTACTGCCGATTTATCCCTGCGCAATGTATGGAATCATGTAAATCGGCTCCAGGCGCAGTTGGTCTTCGTTTCCTACATCTTTTTGGGAAAGCAGGAATTGCTCGCCGGTGCGGTCGGAGTATTTTTTTGCAAATTCGGTGATTGACTGGTGATGCTGGATTGACGAGGATTTCACTTCAATAGGCACAAGCTTTGTTTTTTGCGAAAGCAGGAAGTCGATTTCGTAATAATGGGAACTGTTGGGCTTTTGCCAGGTGTGATAGTAAAGTTCATGCCCGCTGGCCGCAATTTCCTGGGCAATCAGATTTTCGTAGAGGTAGCCGAGATTCGCGTCCAGTTTGTCGCCCATTAACTTTATGTAAATATCTGCGTAGATTTGGCTTTTGTCGTTGAAAAGCATGGTGGTGAAAAGCCCCGTGTCGGCGAGATAGAGTTTGTATGAGTCAAAATCCTTTGACTGGGAAAGAGTGATTTTTGGGTCAGTGGTGTTGTAGCAGGCAAGGACGGTCTTGGAATTGAGCAGATTTGAAAGCAACTCCTGGTCTTTTGCGGTCGTCCGCTTGCCCAGCACATTCGAGAGGGTGTAGCGTTTTTTGTTCTGGGAGAGCATGGCTGGAATCGCCTCGTACATCGCGCTGATTCTGCCCGAATCATCAATCTTCATAAAATCGTCTTTGTACAGTTCGATGATGGCGCGTTTTACAAAATCAATCTCCTCAAAATTTTTCCCGGCGACATAGGCGGCAACGGCTTGAGGCATTCCTCCCACGCACATATAAAGGCGCATATCTCGGAGCAGTTTTTGATTCAGCTGATTCCCAAGAGGCTTTTTGAGTTCGTAGAATTTTTGAACCGTCTCATAGTTTCCGCTTCCGATTGCACGCAGGAATTCCTCGTAGTCCATTGGGTACATTTTGATTTTGTATTCTTCCGACGGAATCACTATGTCTTTTACATTTTTTTTAATGCTTAAAAGAGAACCTGTCTCAATGTAAGAATAGCGGCCGTCGGCAACAAGATACTTTATGGCCTGACGGGCAAGGGGAAATCTCTGAATTTCGTCAAAAATAATAACTGATTCTTTTTCGTGCAACGTGATTCCCGTGGCAGCCTGAAGCCTGAGAAAAAAAACATCGAGTTCAGCAATGTCATCAAAAGCAGCAAGAACATCTTTTTTGACGCTGGCAAAGTCAATTTTGATGTAAGTGCGGTAGTATTTCTTTGCGAATTCCTCTGCCACAGTGGACTTTCCCACACGACGAGGGCCTTCAATAATTGCCGCATATTGAGAACTGTAATTTTCTTTCCATTTTAGAAGCTGGTTTTCTGCCTTACGCCAAAATGCACTCATAATTAGATTTTAGCAAAAAGTGCAGAAATTTCAAGTGTTTATATGCGAAAAAGTGCAGATTTTTCAAGTGAATTTATGTCAAATTGTGCAGAAATTTCAAGTGTTTTTGCTTTTCAAATCTCGTATTCGTCCCAGTCACATTCGTCCACTTCGCTTTCGTGGATTCCGTTCTGTATCAAGATTCCCGCTTCACCCACGCTTTCTTTGCGGCCAGAAACTAGCGGGTGCCAAGCGGGAAGTGGCTTTCCTTCGTGGACAAGACGGTAAGCGCATGTTTCCGGAAGCCAGTCGCACATACCGACGTTCTTTTTTGTCAGGCGGACACAGTTTTTTGCAAGGGCAAAACGGTTGCAATAATTGCTGCATTTTCCAGTTTTTAAATCCAGAAGATTACAGGCAATCCGGGTAAAATGTACTTTTTCACGCTTTCCATAGCCTGTGATGATTTTTTGAAAACAACAGTTTCCGCAGCCGTCACAAAGGGCTTCCCACTCTTCTTCGTCCATTTGGGAAAGTTCTTTTGTCTTGTAAAAATCAGGTGAAATCATATCGCTTTTGTTTGCATTATAACTAACGTTCGTTATAAAACTATCGTTAGTTTGCTAAATAATGTGTGTTCTCAATTCTTCTGCAGAATTTACAATCAGTCTGGCTCCGTGTTCTTTGAGAAAATCCGGGCTTCTAAAACCCCAGCTCACGCTTATGCAGTCAATTCCAGCATTGCGGGCTGTCTGAATGTCTACATCGCTGTCTCCAATGTATACGCTTTCTGACTTTCCTGCATTGAACTTTTCCAAAATGGAATAAATACTGTCTGGTTCAGGTTTTCGCCTGATTCCTTGCCGCTCACCAATGGCAAAATCAAAAAGTCCTGGAAAATAGCCTGCACACAATTTCTGAACACCGTAATCTGCCTTGTTGGAGACAACTGCAGTCCTTACCCCCTCTGCCCGCAAAGCCTGCAAAAGTTCAGGAATACCGTCATAGGGACAGGTCTTATCAGCACAGTGAATTTTATAGTGTTCTGTAAATGCTGCGTGTACCCGGTCGATAAGTGCAATAAAGGCTTCTTTTTCAGAGGGGGGTAGTGACTGGTCTAAAAAAGGCTGAACTGCGGCCCCTTCTATAACAGGCACCCCCTCTGCTGCACAGACAGAACGTACCATCAGGTTGCGGATTCCGTTTCCCACAAATTGACGCACTTCATCAATTGTACGCACTGCAAGACCATTTTGAGAAAGTGCATAATTAACGCTTGCGGCAAGATCGTCCAGTGTGTTGAGAATCGTGCCGTCAAGGTCAAAAATTGCGAGCGAGTAGCGGGTATTGTGCATTTCAGTTTTTTCTATTGCAGAATTTCATCTGCCAGTTTTTCAAGCTGTGCCACCGTGTCTGCTGTCATTGCAATTTTTACGGTTACTTTTGTGTCGCAAATCGTAATATTTTTGCTTTCTGCGAACATTGCGGTCATAGCCTTGATTGCCATTGGTGCCCAGCTGCCATTTTCGATGAAGGCAATTTTTCTGTTCTGATAGTTGCGTTCCGTCAGATGGTCAATAAATTCGCGCATTGTGGGGAATACGCCGCCGTTGTAGGTTGTTGTGGCAAGAACGAGTTTTCCATAGCGGAAAGCATCTTCTACGCACTCATAGGTGTCTTCCCGGGCGAGGTCAGAAATTGCAACTTTGGGACAGCCTTTTGCCTTAAGGATTTCAGCAAGCTTTTCTGCAACTTCTTTTGTATTTCCGTAAACTGAAGTATACAGGAGACAGACACCTTCGCTTTCCACACCATAACTTGACCATGTGTTGTAGGTATCAAGGTAATATTTGATGTTGTCGTTCAGCACTGGTCCGTGAAGAGGGGCTATTGTCTTAATTTCAAGACCGGCTGCTTTTTTCAGAACTGCCTGCACATTTGCGCCAAATTTTCCAACGATGCCAAAGTAATAACGGCGTGCTTCGCATGCCCAGCCTTCCGGGTCGTCATAATCATTTGCACCAAATTTTCCGAATGCATCTGCGCTGAAAAGCACTTTGTCTGTTTTATCATAGGTAAAAAGAACTTCCGGCCAGTGTACACTTGGTGCACCGATAAACTGCAGGACATGTTTTCCCAGTTCCAGACTTGAGCCTTCTGCTACGACCACTTGTCTGTCTGCAAAATCTGTTCCGAAATAGTTTTTCATCAGGTTGAATGCCATTTTTGAAGAAACGATTTTTGCATCCGGATATGTTTCAGCAAAACGCTTGATGTTTGCACTGTGATCCATTTCCATGTGCTGAACTACAAGATAGTCCGGATTTTTTCCATTCAGTACAGATTTGATTTTTGCCAGCCAGGCATCTCCAAAATGTGCATCCACACTGTCCATGATTGCAATTTTTTCATCAATAATTGCATAGGAATTGTAAGCCATACCGTTTGGAACATCAAACTGACCTTCAAAAAGGTCGATTTCATGATCATCCACACCAACATATTTTATTGAATCGTTAATATTCATTTTCTGCTCCCATATAAAATATTTTCTTTAGATTTTTATAGTATATTTGCCTCAATTTGCTGTCAATAGATTTTTCCCTGCAGTTCTTGAACCGCTTAGAACAAAATCAGTCTTTTG
>DFDV01000054.1:20983-21519 GCA_002369025.1 Treponema sp. UBA3819
AAAATCAGTCTTTTGTCATATACAATTTTATCTACTTGTTATATAATGGTTGCAACACTTTTTTCAATTAGAGGTATCTAATGAGCAAAATCGCCATCAGAATCAACAAAGCGGATGTTGTTGCTGTTGCACTCGAACCGCTTTCAAAAGGAACTCAGGTTACTCTTGAGGCAATGGACGATGTTCCAGAAGTAACTGTCACTCTTCAGGAAGACATTACTGCGGGTCACAAATTCGCAATCAAAGAAATCAAAAAAGGCGAGCCGGTTATCAAATATGGTTATCCAATCGGTTCTGCAACAGAAGATATTGCCATTGGCAAACATGTTCATACTCACAACATTCACACCCTGCTGGAAGGCGAACTCTCTTACACATACGATGAAGCAAAGGCAAAAGCCGCTTACGATGCATGGTACAAGGAGACTGAAAAACTCCGTGCAAATGTACCGACCGTCAATGTTTACAAAAGAGCAGACGGCCGCGTTGGAAGCCGCAACGAAGTCTGGATTGTACCTCTCGTTGGCTGCGTAAAC
>DFDV01000091.1 GCA_002369025.1 Treponema sp. UBA3819
TTCCAGTGTTTCCATGACCTTTACATTGTGGTCAAGAGAAAGGGCTGCCTTTACAGAAAGGAAGGGATCGTAACCGATAACATTCATGCCCAGTTCAATTGCAGTATTTGCAACCATGGCACCGATTGCACCCAGACCGATAACGCCCAGGGTCTTTCCCTTTACTTCGGGGCCGACAAACTGACTCTTTCCTTTTTCTGCAAGAGCCGGAATCTCGTCGCCTTTACCGGCAAGACCTGCAGCCCATTTGTTTGCTGCGATAACGGGACGGCTGGAAAGCAGGAGGGCCAGAATTACCAGTTCCTTAACGGCATTTGCGTTTGCACCGGGAGTATTAAATACGGCAATTCCTTTTTCAGTCATTTCAGAAATCGGGATATTGTTTACACCGGCACCTGCACGTGCAACAGCCTTAACGGTCTGAGAAAGTGCCATGCCGTGCATTTCCTGTGAGCGGACCAGAATTGCGTCCGGGTCAAGGATGCTTGATGCAACTTCATATTTTTCGCGCGGAAAGTTATCCAGTCCAATTGCGCTGATTTTGTTAAGTGTCTGAATCTTGTACATATTATTTGTTTTCCTCTGCAAATTTTTTCATAAAGGCTACAAGTGCTTTTACTCCGTCCAGAGTCATTGCATTGTAGATAGATGCACGCATACCGCCAACCAGACGATGTCCTTTAAGGTTTACCAGTCCTGCAGCAGAAGCTTCCTTAACGAACTTGTCGTTGATTTCCTTTTCTTTTGCAAGAGCAGCTTTTTCTGCATCAGTGCGGTCAGCCTCATCTTTCTTTCCTGCGGCAGCGGTTTCTGCACTTGAGTATTTTGTGAGGAAGGGAACGTTCATCAGAGAGCGGCTTCCAACTTCGGTGGTTGCATGATAGAAGTCACTTGAATCAAGGAAGTTGTAGAGATAGTCTGCCTTTTCCTTGTTGCGCTTGAGCATGCCTTCAGCTCCACCATTCTTTTCAATCCAGTGAAGGACTTTTCCCAGAACATAGATTGTGTAGCAGGGCGGTGTATTGTACATTGAACCGTTTTCTGAATGAGTTTTGTATGCGAGCATGGTGGGAGTACCAGGCAGGCAGTTTTCCGGTTCAGGAATCAGGTCTTCGCGGATGATAACCAGTGTTACGCCGGCAGGAGCCAGGTTTTTCTGTGCACCAGCAAAAAGAAGACCGAATTTTGAAACGTCCAGGGGTTCGCTCAAAACACATGAAGAAATATCTGCTACCAGCGGAATATTTCCTGTGTCGGGAATGTACTCATAATGAGTTCCCATGATGGTGTTGTTGAAGCAGATGTATGCGTAGTCATAGTCCCCTGTGATTTTTTCAACTTTGGGGATATATGAATAATTCTTATCCTTTGAAGAGGCGATTACATCAACTGCAATGCCCAGTTTTTTTGCTTCAGCGGCAGCTTTTTTTGCCCATACGCCAGTTTCGATGTATGCTGCTTTCTTGAATTTAAGTCCCAGGTTTTCTGCAACCATGGCAAACTGGGTAGAACCACCGCCCTGAACAAAGAGTACCTTGTAGTTGTCAGGCACTTTCATCAGTTTGCGGATCATTGCTTCTGCATCTTCAATAATAGGCTCATAAGCCTTTGAACGGTGACTCATTTCCATTACGGACTGACCCGTTCCCTTGTAGTCCAGCATTTCAGCCGCACATTCATTCAAAACTTCTTCCGGCAGGCAGCTGGGACCTGCACTAAAATTGTAAACACGACTCATTTTTCATGACTCCTTCTTTACTGTGAAATATATAACAGAAATATGTCAAAAGTGTAGCGATTTCAAAGGCAGAGGGTCAATGAAATTTCTGAAAAATTCCAGCGTGACACCTGTTTTTCTGGAAGAATTCAGATAAATTTAGGTTTTACTGTGAAATTTATAACGATAAATTGCTTTTTGCCAGCAGGCTGGTGAGAATCGTAACCGGAGCGGCATTTTCTACGGCTATACCTTCATCTACGGACAGCACGGTACCGGTGTAATTTGCGATACCCTTAATACCGCAGCGGACAAGGCGGACAGCAGTTTCCTGGGCACTGGCATCCGGAACGGCAAGAATGGCGTATTCAATATGCTCCCGGGGAATAACGGATTCCAGTTCCCGCGAAGGATAAAGCGGAAAGGTAGAACGAAGGACTTCGGTACGGTTTACACTTGCGTCAAAGCCTGCCACGATTTTAAAGGGAGAATGTTCAAAAAAAGAGTTTTCCAGCAGAGCCGCACCCAGCCGTCCCAGACCAACGATGCAGCAGTGCTTCTGTTCAGATTCCACTGTAATGTTCAGGGCTTCGCAGATTGCCTTGCGCAGGTCTGCAACGTTATAGCCGTTAGAAACGCCACTGCAGTCCAGAAGAGAAATGTCGCGGCGAATCAGAGACTGGCTCCAGCCGGTAAGATTTTCTATGTTTACAGAGGTAATTTTTTCTGTATGCTGCTGGGTAAGGAGTTGTGCCAGAAGCAGAAGTCTTTTTCTTGTGGGCTCAGGAATTTGTTTCATCTACATCTCTCCGCACTGTGATTTTTTTAACGGAAACCACGCTTTTATTCTAGTGATTTTATACAGACGCGGTCAACAGCAGAATTTGTCACAGATACGAGTTTTTACCACAGATGCACACAGATGGGCTCAGATGGCTTATTTTATTATTTCTGTCTCATCCGTGTTAATCCGCATCCTTCTGTGCTTCCCCCGCCGAAAATTCTAAAAATATTTTCCCACACTTCTATTTTCTATGGTATAATAATTCTTTGTGGAGACTGTCAAAAAAATGAAACGAAAACTAACTCGTCTCACCGGCATTGCCCTTCCGCTGGCTGCCTTGCGTACGGATGAATCCCCGGTCATAGGGGAATTCCCTTCTCTTGTACCACTGGCTCGCTGGGCAAAAAAAGCGGGTCTGGGGCTCATTCAGCTGCTGCCTCTGCTGGACACAGGAACCCAAAGTTCGCCCTACAGCAGTTTAAGTGCCTTTGCCCTGCATCCCATGTACATCAATCTGTCAAAAATTCCCCTCTTTGCAACTATGTGTGAGCGGAACAAGAATTTTGCCAGCTACTACGAGAGTTTTATCAGGCAGCATAAGGATGCCGTCCGTTTTGACTATGAGTCGGTAAATACGCAGAAGCATTATCTTCTGGAATCGGTCTACCGTCAGGCTTCACTCACTCTGGAAGATGACCAGGAATTTAATGGCTGGGTCAAAAAACAGGAATGGCTTCCCGCCTACTGCGTCTACAAATACCTCAAGCACACCTACATTCAGTCTTCCTGGAAAAGCTGGGGTGCAAAAGACAGAAAGATTACACAGGAAGAAATTCTGCGCCGCTGGAAAGACAAAGACCTGCATGACGATCTCTATTTCTTTGCATGGGAACAATTTATCGCATACAAACAGTTTGCAGAAGCAGCGGAAGCGGTGCGAAAAGAAGGCATTATCCTAAAAGGCGACCTGCCCATTCTGATGAACGACGATTCTTGTGACGCATGGTGCCGCCCCGAACTCTTCAATCAAAAACTGCGTGCCGGTTCTCCGCCGGACGGTTCAAATCCCACGGGACAAAACTGGGGCTTCCCCACCTACAACTGGAAAAAACATGCCGCAGAAGATTTTGCCTGGTGGAAGCTCCGGCTTAAATCTGCCGCTCAATTCTACGATGCCTACCGTCTGGACCACATTCTGGGCTTTTTCCGCATCTGGGCAATTCCCGAGGGAGAAGATACGGCAGAAATGGGACATCCGGAACCCTATGCAACGCTGAGCCGCAAAGATCTGGAAGACGCCGGCTTTGATAAGGGAAGAATCCGCTGGTTAAGTCAGCCCCATGTACCAACCTACATCATCCAGCCTTTTGTAAAAAATGATGAAGAGGCGGGTCACATTCTGCGTTCATTCTGTACGCAAATCGGAAACGAACCCCTCTGGCTCTACAAGGAAGACATTACCTGCGCAAAGGATATTCTTGCCGTCAATCTTACTTCAGTTGCGGACGCTTCTACGGCTGAACAGATTAAACTGCGCATGGCCTACTATTGGAAAAACCGAACCCTCATAGAAATTTCGCCGGATAAATATATTCCTTCCTGGCTCTACGAGGGTACCAAGGCATGGGAAAGCCTGAATGACGAAGAAAAAGACCGTCTCTGCGACATCTTTAAAAAGGTCAATCAGAAAAACGAAAAACTCTGGCAAAAGCAGGCAGAAGAAATTTTTGACGCCCTCATTCCGGCTACAAAAATGATTCCCTGCGGTGAAGATTTAGGCGTAAACCTGGACTGTCTTGCCCCCACCATGGAAAAATACGGCATTCTGCACCTGAATGTCATACGATGGACAAGGGACTGGAGCAGCGAAGGACAGCCCTACATTCCTTTTGCAGATTACTGTCCCATGGATGTTACCACTACCAGCGTGCATGACTCATCAACCATACGTCAATGGTGGAACGAAGAACATGAATCTGTCCGCGCCTTTGAAAGTTCGCAGACTCCGCAAAAAAAACCGAAGAAGGGTGATGTACTTGCAAAGGAAAAACCCATGCTTGCAGACGAAGAGTTTTCTCCAAAAGCGGCAAAATTCGTTCTGGAAAAATCGGCAAAAACTGCGGGTGCCTGGTTCATCAATCCCCTGCAGGACTGGCTCTATCTGGACAAGAAATACTGGCTTGAAAAGGCCGAAGATGAAAGAATCAATATTCCCGGTTCGGTATCCGTCTTTAACTGGACCTACCGCATGCCCGTCAGCGTAGAAAAACTTGCCAAAGACACAAAACTGACCGCGCAAATAAAAGCAATTGCAGAAAGTCACGACAAAAAATAAGCGGACACGTAAGGAGACGTCATGAAGATTTCATATAATGAATTTCATATATCTAAAGCAGTGCGCGATGCCTGTCAATTTCCTCTGCCCCTCTATGCCTCTACCGGCAATGTCATTCTGGCAGATTTAAAGGCAGTCCGTGCATTTGCCCTCAAACTGAATGCCTACCTTGAAAAAATCGGTGAACCGGAAAACAAGCGCATTTCCGCCGGTACGCTGAATGCCATGGGTCTGCTGGATGAAATCTTCCACTTTGCCGCCATGATGTACCGCAAGACAAAATATCCTGCCGCCATGGCGGAACTGATGTCTGATCTGGATGAGGCTTTCGGTAAGGAAGCAATTGACCAGCTTCTCCTTGATTTTACGGCAGAATTTCCGCCGACAGAAGTCTATCAGGGAAAAATCACTGCGGAAGACTACCTTAAACAGACAGCCTTTGACATTGGCGCAAACCGTGAACGCACAAACCGCGAAGCAACCTTTGAAGAGATGATTCTCCTGCACCTGGCAAATGAAGACCCTGCCTTTAAGCCGTTTTTTGTGCTCTTTAACGACAAAAACTTGCAGAAAAATCCTCTCTATGCAAAAACCTGGAAGCAGACGGCGGCATATTTCAGAAAATTACCCTACTGGGGCAGTTTTAACAATGACCTGATTAACTTCCTTAAAGAGCCCATAAATTACGCACCCAACGACATCTACAAGCAGCTGGAATACGTGCAGAAACACTGGGCAGACCTTCTTGGTGACTGGCTGCGCCGTCTTCTGATGGGTCTGGACATTCTTCGCGAAGAAGGCAAACCCATGTGGCATCCTACCAACGGCGGCGATGCAGACATTCCCGTGGCAAATTACGATTACCTGCAGAAGGAATATGAGCGTTTCAGCCCGGATAAGGACTGGATGCCAAAAGTCGTCCTGATGGCAAAGACTGTTCTTGTCTGGCTCTATCAGCTTTCCAAAAAATACAACCGGGACATTTCCCGTCTGGACCAGATTCCTGACGAAGAACTGGACATGCTGAGGGATCAGGGCTTTACCGGTCTCTGGCTTATCGGTCTCTGGCAGCGAAGTGATGCAAGCAAACGCATCAAACAGATTTGCGGAAACCCCGAGGCCGCCGCAAGTGCCTACTCTCTCTTTGACTATGAAATAGCAGACAATCTGGGTGGCTGGGATGCACTGGCAAACCTGCGCACTCGTCTCTGGCAGAGGGGCATCAGGCTGGCAAGCGACATGGTTCCCAATCACACCGGCATGGACGCAAAATGGGTTATCGAAAAACCCGATGTATTTGTACAGCGGCGGGACAACCCCTATCCACAGTACACATTCAACGGCCCCAATCTGAGCAACGACAGCCGCATTTCCGTCTTCCTGGAAGACCACTATTATTCCAAGTCAGACTGTGCAGTCGTCTTTAAGCGGGTAGACAATGCTACCGGCGACACTCGCTACATCTACCACGGTAATGACGGAACGGGTATGCCCTGGAATGATACCGCTCAGATTGACTTCCTCAATCCCACAGCCAGAGAAGAAGTCATGCAGGAGATTCTTCATGTAGCCCGCAACTTCCCCATCATCCGCTTTGACGCCGCAATGGTTCTGGCAAAAAAACACATCCGCCGTCTCTGGTATCCGGAGCCCGGCCGTGGCGGTGACATTTCTACCCGCGGAGAATACGCCCTGACCCCGGATGAATTTGAAAAGGCAATCCCCACTGAATTCTGGCGGGATGTAGTAGACCGTGTTGCACAGGAAGTTCCCGACACCCTGCTTCTGGCAGAAGCCTTCTGGATGATGGAAGGTTACTTTACCCGTACACTGGGCATGCACCGCGTCTACAACAGCGCCTTTATGAACATGCTCAAAAAAGAGGAAAACACCAAGTACCGCCAGACGGTGCAGAACACCATCACTTTTGACCCCCAGATTCTCAAGCGTTATGTAAACTTTATGAACAACCCTGATGAAGAAACGGCGGTTGCTCAGTTTGGCAAGGGGGACAAATACTTTGGCGTCTGTACCCTCATGGTTACCATGCCCGGTCTTCCCATGTTCGGACACGGTCAGATTGAAGGCTTTGAGGAAAAATACGGCATGGAATATATGCGTGCCTACCGGGATGAAAAGCCCGATCAGTATCTGCTTGACCGCCACTGGCATGACATCTTTCCCCTCATCAAAAAACGCTATCTCTTTGCTGGCGTAGAAGACTTCCTCTTCTATGATGTCTGGTCAAACGGCTATGTAAACGACAACGTATTTGCCTACTCAAACTGCGCGGGTAACGAAAGCGCAATTGTATTCTACAACAACAAATATGACCGCGCGGACGGCTGGATTAAAGTCTCCTGCCCCTACGCCGTCAAAACCGGTTCCGGCGAAAATGACAAAAAGCAGGTGACCCGCACTTTGGGACAGGGACTGCACCTTACTCCCGGCGACGACATGTTTATGATTTTCCAGGAACAAAGGTCAGGTCTCTGGTACATCCGCAAAAACAATGACATCATTGAGCACGGCATGTACACCAGCCTGAACGGCTTTGAAAGCCAGGTCTTCTGGAATATCCGCGAAGAAAAAGATGATGAGGACGGCAAGTGGAGCACACTCTGCGCATTCTTAAACGGACGCGGTACTCCTGACATGGAAATTGCCTGGCAGGAATATCACTACCGTGAACTCTACGATGCATTCAAGCCGGTCATTTCGGAAAATCTTGTTAAACAGGTTCACGCCCTCCTGCTCACGGCAAAAGAACGCAAGGCAGAAAAGATTAAGACTCCTACAGTAAAATCAATCCTTGCCGGCATGGAAGAAGCCGCACTGCATTTCTACGAGACGGCAAATCAGTTTGCCCTCCGCGAACACTTTGGAAAGAAGAAGGTTAAACTTCCGCCTGCCGCAAAACAGCTGGCTCTCTTCAAAAAAGAACTGACGGCCATAGTCAAATCTGTGCCCAAGCTTACCAAGCCCCTGGGCGAGCAGGACTACGAAAAGTTGATTACAAAACTTTCCAAGGCGACTTCAGCCCAGGACTTCATCTACGCGGGTGCCCTCGCCCACAACGAAGGCCTCCTGCTTTTGATTTCGTACGCACTGACGGCAAAAATTGCAGAAGCAGGTCTTGCCCGCCGCTGGGCCTTTGACCGCAAACTCTTTGAATTCCTTAAGGAAGCGGGAGCCGGAGAAGAACACGTATGGAACTTCTTCAGCCGCATTTTTGCCCTTGCCGCAGAAAAACAGCCTTCCCTGTCCGGAAAGCAGACGGAAAAAGATGCCGCCTATCTGATTTCTGCGCGGCTGACCCAGGGCAAGGACGCCTGGCTTTTGACGGAAGCCCACTGGTTTGACAATGTTGCCTGGTTCAACAAGGAACTGACTGATTCCAGCCTCTTCCTTTCAATTGTCATTCCTCTGCTTTCCAGCGCAAAGGCAAAACAGGCAAAACTGCTCGCCCTCTACAAGACGCTGGCAAAAGCCAAAGACAAGGCAGCCTATCACTGCGATGCCTTTGTACTGCCCTTTGCGCCAAAAGTTGTAAAGGCAAAAAAGCCAGCCGCAAAAGCGGAAAAAACAGAAAAAGCGGCAAAATCGTCGGCGAAAAAGACGGTGGCAACCAAAGAGAAGGTTCCGGCGACAAAAACAAAAAAGCCTGCGGATAAAAAGAAATAGCCGCAGGCAATGCCGAAAGGGGGGCGAGTTCGCCCCCCCTATTTTTTACTCTTCAACAATTACGCTAGACACACCATAAGGGCGGGCTTCATAATCGCTGGTATACGTTACTTTCGCTACCTTACCGCTGATTCTCACTGTCTGAGTTGATTCTACATCAGCATATCTATCATCGTTCGTGTGAAATTCAACGTTGATTTCTCCTTCTTCGCCCACATGGGTCACACCCGTCACTTTATATGAGTAGCCTTTCCGCTTGCTTTCGTCCACACCAGAGACAAAAATGCTGCCGCTTGTCTTTTTGCCTTCAAGAGAATGTGCGGAGAACCATTTTTTTGCCTTAAGTTTATTTGTAGCCGCAACTGCAACCGCAGCCTGCACATCAAGACTACAGAATGCAGATTCTGCCCATTTCTGATAGTCTTCTTCAGACAATTCTTTTGCAGATTTCTCAATTTCACCCGCAATATTCTTGCTGTTCTGCGTCTGAGACTTTGCGGCAATCTCTGTTTTTTCGCCTATCGGTTTCAAGTTGCCATCAACGGTGCAAGCCGTCATTTTCAGTGTTGTCACCGTGAACTGCTGACCATTCTGCGTGGCACTGACCTGTGCCGACTGCATTCTATGCCCGCCAAATGACTTAAAAACGACATCCTGCTCAAAAATGTATTCGTTGTCAATCGGATTCATCTTGACCATCCGCAAGATGACTTTTTCCACTTTATCCACCAACAGCGGCTCATCATACACATACTTCCATACAAACGGAAGCAGTTCCCTGCCCTCTGGCAATGTTCCTGAAACCGCTTCACTTTTAGCAGAACTAAGCGCATTCAGAGTCTTGCTTAAATCCCCAAAGGGCCCCGCAAACAGTACCGATGACAACAACATTGCCATTACCAAACCAACAATTTTTTTCATTTTCTTCTCCTATGGAAATGTAATTATAAAACGCTCTAAATTTAGAGTTTTTACAATCTCAGTATACCACTACTCTAAATCTAGAACAAGTATGGATGCAGAAGTAGAAGAAGTTATCAACAAAATCAGAAAATTCAGAACGGAAAAAAAGATTTCAATTGTCCAGCTTTCCGTAGACTCAGAGATTTCACGCAGTCATCTTTTTTATATTGAATCAAAGAAAACAATCCCGTCGCTTGAAACGCTTGCAAAAATCGCTCGGGCAATGAATATGCACCTGCGAGATTTTTTTGTGTGAGACCAGTTTTTCCAAGCGATTAACTGCGCAATGCGTCCTGTTCACCTATCCCCGTCCGGTTCACGCGCGCGCATCAGCCAGAGATGCTCTCCAAAGCCGCCACAACCGTCTCCCGTGTTGCCGCCGCAAAAGGCCGACCGATTGCCGTGGGTTCCAGAGCCGCCGCAATATTTTCCGGCAGGGCAGGCTTTTCGCCCACTGTGTGCCTGATGTATTCCGAACTCAGAGAAGGATGATCCCGCACCACCAGCACCACTACCCCCTCGTCATCAGCCGTAAGTTCCCGATTATTCTGAGCGGCGGCATAGGCAGAAGAAGTAAGGCGGTCAGCAAAGATGTTGTATTTCATAAATAGTTTCCGGCAGGCATCATCCACCTGACTGTCTGTCACCTGCACAGGGAAAACCAGATTTTTGAGCATGAGGGCATTGTTATGAAAGACGTCTTCCAGCCGCTCCAGATTAGAAGGACTGGCAGGGTCTGCCGCCTCCCGCTTGCTAAAGGGAACCATCTGGTCCATCACGGCGCACTGTCCCTGCATATCCAGAATCAGTTCATCCGTAGTGGGACAGATAAATCCATTCAGCGGCAGGGAAAGCCGCCAGCTGTAGAGTCCTGCCACCAGACTGCTGTAGTTTCCGGGAGCCATTGCATAATAAATGTCAGACTGCACATCTTTTTTCAGGCGGCTGAATGCATAGGGATAAAAGAAGGACTGGGCCATAAGCCTGCCGATATTCGCCGTATTTGCCACCGTCAGATGATATTTTTCCACCAGAGCCCGGTCAGAAAAAATCTCCCTTACAAGGCGGTGACAATCCGCTTCCGTGCCGTCAATTTCCACAGGGTAAATATTTCCGCCATTCCAGACAAAATCGCTTTCTGCAAGTCCCCGCATCATTCCTTTAGGATAGAGAAGCAGAGCCTTGAGGTATTTTTTGCCCCGCAGGGCTCGGGCAAGGCTGGCACCCAGTTCACCCACCGTTACATCCAGAAAAATTGCATTTCC
>DFDV01000161.1 GCA_002369025.1 Treponema sp. UBA3819
ATACGTCGCTTGCGCTCCGTTTGCGTAAGCGGAAGTTATTGACGTTTGTGCCAGGGGCACATATGCATCTGTGTGTATCCGTGTCAATTGCTGGAATGCTGGAATCGTGGTATACTGCTATATCTTTTTTTTCAAGAGGAATGGTATGAAACGATTTTGCGCTGTGGCACTTGCTTTGTGTGCGGTAATGACTTTTTCCTGCAAAAAGGAGGAGACCAGGGGAAGCGGTGAAGTTACTCTTTCGGTAAAGCCGCTTGCCCTTGAATCTACAGAAGAGCGGGTTTTTGAGCCGGGAAATTTCTTTACGCCGGATTATACGCCCTATGAGCCTGAAGCGGAAGATAGAGCCGGAAAAGTGAATCTTACTTCACCAAAATCAAAGGGTGAAAAAATCCTGGGCATTATTCCGGGCCTGCGTAAACTTTCTGACTACCTTACATCCTATTCAGACAGGCAAAAAGAATTCAAAATGCCTGAAATTAAGGCGCTTGCAGACAGAGCGGAAAATTCATCCAAATCAAAAAGGGCAGACCAGCCTTTTGTCGTTTCTGACTGGGGCCCTCAGGATGCCATTCCTGCCGATGTTCACTATCCTTCCTTTTATGTGCTTTTTTCTGAGCCGGTCATTCCTCTTGCGGCGGCGGGAAGTCAGCAGAAGGGAAGCGACTATTTTACCCTGGAGCCTGAGGTCAATGGCGTTTACCGCTGGAACGGAACAAGCCTTTTGACTTTTGAATGCAAAGAAAGCGTAAATCCCCAGCAGGTATACCGCATCAGGGTTTCCGATAAGGTTAAATCTCTGAGCGGAAAAGAACTGACAGGAGACAAGATTTTTTCTACAAAGGCGGCTCCCCTTGCAATCATCTGGAGTGCGGCTGGCTACAGCAAAAGCAAATGGGTTGATGAAAGCGAAGTGCCGCCTGAATGTGCCCAGGAACTGCGGGTTCAGTTTAATTATCCGGTAAAGGCGGAGGCGGTAAAGGCAATTTCTACCATTTCATTTGCTAAGTTCAGTGAGGATGAACATGCCGTACAGGTGGCTTTTGATGTAAAGCAGGAACTGATTGATACAGTTACCTATACATGGAAGGAAAAAACTCCCTATGACACTTTTGTAATCCTGCGCCTGGCTCAGGAAGGTGTGGATAAAGAGAAGAGTCCGAAAGTTGATTTTCATACTCTGAGTCCCTTCACTTATCAGTATGACAATGAAGGATGGACTTACGGTAAATATACCAATCCCCGCAAAATTGAATTTTCTCACCCGGTAGACTTAAAGTCTGCCTATAGCGCGGTGACTGCAAAAAGCAAGAACGGAAAACCGCTTCCCCTCACAAAGGAAAATCTGGATGTGCAGGGCTCAACCCTGACAGTCTATGGGCTTCCGGTTGAATTCCATTCCACCTATGTGATTTCTATTTCTGACAGTCTTAAAGATATTTACGGCAGAAAGCTCACGGTCAAAGATGCAGACTCCATTCAGATTTCAGTGGATGTGCCGGGGCCGGAGAGTGCGGCACGCTTTGTGGACAGTGGCGTAAAAATGCTGGAAAAACAGTTTCCCCACCGTCTTGTTTTTGAACATCAGAATATTGATGAAGGCGCCTATCTTCTCCAAAAAACAGACAAACCCTATGATGCGGAAGACTGGAGTATTAGTCCGGAAAAAGTGGTTTACGCTGAGGAAAATGCCGGTCTGCGCCACAATCTTCCTGTTACTCCCCGCGATGAACGTCTTTTTGAACTGGTTGATTTTGACAGTCTGCTGACTGACGGTACCGGCTGGATTGATTTTAAGGCGGCGGTAAAACTTCCCAAAAAGCCGACAAAATGGAGCAAGGAGCCTTTCTACTGGACTAACAATAAGATGACGGTACAGGTGACGGATCTGGGTGTAACGGTTCGCTACGGCATGAACAAAGTTGTTGCCCTGGTAACCCGCCTTTCTGACGGAAAGCCTGTGGAAGGTGCCCTTGTCTATGCATCAAAAGACAGAAAAAGTCCGCTGGATGAGATAAAAAAGAAGGCTCCCTCTGCGGTGACGGATAAAAATGGTATGGCGGTCATCAATCTGACGGGAGATGACATACAGAAGGTCTATTCCAGCGAATACTGGAATGTGCCTGCCATTATTGCGGAAAAAGACGGAGACAAGGTTCTCTTTCGCCCGGAAAATCACTATCCCTGGCGGAGCGGTATTTATTCCTATGGCAGCGTGCCCGACAAAATCACTGCAAAGCCCCGCATTTTTATGTTCTCAGACAGGGGGCTCTACAAACCGGGCGAAAAACTTTCTTTCCGTGGCATAGACCGCGACCAGATTCTGGGAACTTTTGTGCCTTATGAGGGTTCATATCAGGTTACGCTGCAGGAAGAAGGCTGGAACAATGTTAAGGTCTTTGGAAAAGTTGAAGGAAAGACCAACGAAAGCGGCGGCTACTTCGGTTCCATCACCATCCCGGAAGATATTGTGCCGGGCATGTATCTGCTCAGATATCAGCGTGCGGACGGAAAAAAAGAAGATATTTATGTCAATGTAGCCTTCTTTGAAAGACTCAAATTCCAGACTGCTCTTTCCATGCCAAAGACTCCGGTAATTGCCGGTGAAAAAGTGCAGGCATCATTAAGTGCTTCCTATCTGGCAGGCGGTGCCCTTGCAAGTGCTTCATACGAGACAAACTGGTTCAGGGAGCCCTGGTACTTTACCAGCGACGAGCCTGAATTGAACCAGTACCGCTTTGGTCCTGTACATTCGGAAGAAAACCGCAGCCAGATTTCAGACGGCTCAGGCCTGCTTGATGCAAATGGTCAGGCTGTCCTTTCCTGTGATACAAAGGGAAACAGTATTAAGGGCCTTCCTTACCGCTACCGCCTGTCTGCTGAGGTTACTGACCTTTCAAATCAACTGGTGACGGCAAACGGGGCTTCCGTGGTACATCCGGCAAGTTATTACATCGGACTCTTAAAGCCTGTAACATCTGCCGCCTTTGCCCGCAAGGGTGAAAAACTTACCTTTGCCTATAAATTTGCCACCCCGGACGGAAAGGCGGTTGACTCTGATAAGACGGCACGGGCCCTTACCGGCAGCGGAAAAAAGGCAAAGGTCACGCTTACCCGGGAAGAATGGAATCTTGTCCAGCAGCAGGGAATAAGCGACATCTACAGCCGTTACGAAAAGACAGAGCTTGTAGAAAGTGAAGAGAGTGTAAGTCTTTCTGCAGAAGGAAAAATCACCGTTACGCCAAAAGAAGCCGGTTCCCATAAGATTCAGATTGCTTCTACGGACAGTGCGGGGCGGGATGTAATTACTGAATACGAATTCTTTGTAACGGGAAGCGGACAGGTTTCCTGGTATCAGGATGATGCAAGTGAACTTCGCCTTACGCCGGATAAAAATCAGTACAATCCGGGTGAAACTGCCCATCTTCTGCTGGAAAGCACTCTGCCGGAAGGAAATTATCTTATCACTGTGGAGCGGGAAGGTATCTTTACGGAAGAAGTGCGCCATCTGGACGGTTCAATTCATGTGCTGGACATTCCTGTTGCCCGGAACTATGTGCCTGTCTTCTATGTTTCGGTCTCGTCTTATTCAGTGCGTCAGGGTAAGCCAAGTCACACCTATGGCGAAGTGGATTTGGATAAGCCAAAGGGCTATTACGGGGCGGCAACAGTCTTTGTAAATCCCCGTGTAAAGTCATTTACGGTAAAAGTAGAAAGTTCCAAACCCTCATATCGTCCGGGAGAAGAAGCGGAAATTACGCTGACGGCCACAAAGGGCGGAAAAGCCCTGGCAAATGCAGAACTCACTCTGCTGGCGGTAGACCGCGGCGTGCTTGATTTGATTGACTATCATGTACCCGATCCGCTTGCTTTCTTCTATAACACAAGCAATTTCCCCCTGCAGGTAAAGGGTGGTGATTCCCGCGAATACCTTATGGATCCTGTTACCTATGAAGTGAAAAACCTTAAGGGCGGAGACTCTGGTGAAAATGATAAGATGGAAGAACGCAAGGACTTTAATCCTACGGCGGTTTTTGAGCCTATGCTGAAGACTGATGAAAAGGGGCAGGTGACAGTCCGCTTTAAACTGCCAGACACTCTCACGACCTATCGCATTACAGCCTTTGGTGTGCATGGAGAACTGCTGGCCCTTCACGAAGATGAAATTGCCGTACAGAATCCCATAAACGTGCAGCAGGTTCTTCCGAGAGCCCTGCGCGAGCGTGATACGACGGAAGCGGGTCTTTTGCTGACCAATCTGGACGGTATGGCCCATGAAGTGACGGTTTCTCTTTCCCTTGGGGAATATGATGGCGCCGCTGCAGAAAATAATGGTGTCAGCAGTCCGGCAGGCAAGGCCTTTGTAGACGGAAAAAATCAGTATACGATACATCTTCCCAGCGGTGCAAGCACAACCGTATACTTTGACCTTGCGGCAGAAAAGGCCGGTCTTGTTTCACTTGTATTTACGGTTTCCAGTGATGTGCTGAATGAAAGACTGGTTACGCCCCTTGAAATAGAAAAGCCCTATATCTTTGAGACGGTCACCACCAGCGGCCAGCTTGATGCTGATGAAGAAGAAGCAGGCGAAAGTCTTGTCATTCCCTCCTGGACAGAGGATTTGCAAGGCGGCGTAAGCGTGACTCTGGATGCCAGCCGGCTTGGTTTACTGGGCGGAGCAGTGAACTATCTCTTTGACTATCCCTACGGCTGCATGGAACAGCAGTCTGCAAAAGTTCTTCCCCTGGTAATATTCGGTGATTATATTGATACCTTCGGTCTGGACAAAAAAGTGAACAATGTGCATAAGTGCGTAGTATCATACTTTAAGGACTGGAAAAATTCTCAGCATGCTGATGGTGGTTTTGGCTACTGGCCAGCATCTTCCCATAGCGACATCTTTGTTTCGCTCAGGATTTCCCATCTTTATGCCCTTGCCCTCAGCCGGGGTTACTCTAAGAAAGAACTTGCAATTGACGGTGATAAACTGCTTTCCTTTATCACGGACAAAATGAATGACTCTTCAATAAAACCGGATGACTATCTCCTTGCCTACGCCTCGTATGTACAGGCACTGCAGGGAAAGACCGTCGCAGAGTCTCAGCTTATGCAGCTGGTAGAAAAGGAGCGTCAGGGCATTGCCGTACTTGCACTGGCAGGTCTTGCTTCTCAACAGAATAATGGTAAGGGCGGCCAGGCAGCCCTTGCGGCTGCTAAGAAAATCCGTTCATATATCAGACCTGCTACGCGGGGGCTGGATATTTCTGACCCGGTCGCTCCTCACGGTGCCTTTGCCCGCCATGGCGGTGAGGCGGAAAATCTTGCCCTTGTCCTTCAGCTTTTTACCCTGTTGGATAAAGATGATGAAATGAATTCCCGCCTGGTCTGGTCCCTCCTGCAAAATCAGCGGGCAGGTTACTGGAAAAATACTGCGGTTACGGCAAGGGTACTTGATGCACTCTATACGGTTATCAAAGTCAATAACCTGGAAAAGACAAACATTACGGCTTCTGCCCTGCTTGGTGGCGAAAAAGTGGCAGAAGAACACTTTAAGGGAGCGGCGGCAAAACCCCTTACGGTAAATCTGCCCTTTACAGGCGACCTGCTTAAAAAACAACCGAAAGATGCAGAAATTCCCCTGCGCTTTACAAAGAAAGGTAAGGGAGCCCTCTACTATACGGCAAGCATGCGCTACGCTCTTCCCCAGGAAGCCCAGCCTGCCCGTGATGAAGGTCTTGGCCTTGATATGCGCCTTTATGACAACGCAAGCGGTGAAGAAATCCCCATGGCAGGGGAAAGTCCTCTGGTGGAACTGGAGAGCGGAAAGACCTACAGGATGACACTTACGCTTTCTTCTTCCTATGACAGGGATTTTATTGCCCTGCGTGCCCCCGTTCCCAGCGGAGCCGAAATTCTGGACGCAACTTTTGTAACAAGTCCTGATGCGGCGGGCGATACTGCAAGCGGCAATTCTTCTTACAGCAGGGATTACGATGAAGAGGCCGGCTGGTACTACGGCGGCTCACACTACATGAGCAATCAGGCCATCTACAACGGAGAAATTCAGTTCTTCTGGGATTCCTTTGGCAAGGGAAAGACCACTGCTGAATTTAAATTCCGTGCCGTTCGCCGGGGTGTGTATCCGACGCCGCCGGTAAATGCGGAATGTATGTATGAGCCGGAAGTATTTGGCCGCACGGCAGGCAGACTCTACACGATAAAGTAACGCGATAAAACAGCTCGATAAAAAAGCACAAAAAATGCCCCTGAAAGTGAAGTATTTTCTTCGCTCTCAGGGGCATTCTTTTAAAAGCCCTTTCAATAATTATTTGCCTTCGCTTTCACTTTTTTTGTCATTGCTTTCCCTTGAGAAAGAGGCTACGAGACCGTAGATGATGGTAGGCCTGATCCAGATTTCCGTGACCAGATAGTTTGTATATTCATCAGTCGGGGAAGTGTAAATAACATAGTTATAAATGCCGGCGATAATCATGTCTACAAGGAAGAGCAGCCAGAGATTGCGCTTGGTGTAAGTCTGCCAGTTCTTTCTTGCATAGAAGAAAGTGAGCATAAGGAGAAGCAGAACCGAAAGGGTAAGGCAGATATGATGCAGGGGCTTGCTTTCCAGAAGCGGCGGAAAGAGTATGTCTCGCAGCAGGACTGTCATGCCCACACAAACAGAAGACCAGTAGTTAAAGCGCTGGGTAGAAATGCCGTTAAAAAAGTACATTGCCATCATGACAAGACAGGCAATGTAAAAGGCATTCAGAACTAATTCCGGCCAGGCTGCCTTAAGTCCAAAGTGCATGACTGCATGCAGCATGATTCCCACAGAAAGCAGGGCGGCCACAGCGGTAATCCCGATATCAATAATCTGTCCCTTCTTTTTAAATCTTGTTGCCATAATTCCTCCAGAAAACAAGCCTTAGTGGTCGTGCTGGTATCCGCACTTATTCAAGCGGGCACGAAATCCATAGATATTCTTTTAATATTTTAACACAGCTTGCAAAAAACTACAAAAAAAATGCCTCTTTTCTGCTGAAATAAAAAATTACTTTTACAGAGAATATAAGTTATATTACACTTTTTAAAAGTCCCCAGATACAAAAAGGCTGCCCCGGAAGTTTTGCCAGCTTCACAAGGGACAGCCTTTTTTTTTAATTTTGCTTTGACTTTTATTTACCAGACCAGAATGCGTTTTTCCGGGGCGAGGTACATATTGTCGCCGGCTTTTACATCAAATGCCTTGTAGAATTCTTCAAATTGCTGCAGCGTAACATTTGTGCGCAGATAGTTCTTTGGATGGGGATCCACGAAGGTAATGGATTCATCGAATTCTGGAGTACGGAGTACCCGCCAGATGCATGCATACGATTCAAAAAATTCTTTGTGGTTAAAGTTTGGAATTGTTTCTGCATACTTAAGCATGGCTTTTACACCTGCCATGTCGGCAATTGCTTCTGTCTGAATGACTTCACCTTTAATTGTTAAGCCCTGCCAGCTGACTATTTGGTCATAGTATGCAATTAGTTTTGCGGCACGCTTGCGGAAGGCGGTAAAATCAGACTTGGTCCACCAGTTTGCCAGGTTACCGTCTTTGTCATACTGGGCTCCATTGGTGTCAAATGCGTGGCTTATTTCATGACCGATAACAGCGCCAATTCCTCCCAGCAGGGCTTCCTGTGACATTCCTTCGTAATAAAAAGGCTTTTCCAGCAGTCCCGGGATGATGTTGATTGAGTTTTCTTCAGGGTAGTAGAAGGCATTGGCAATAAGGAGGGCTTCATTATCCCAGAGTTCCTTATCGACTTTGCCATTTGTGTGACTGACATCCATCTTTCTGTTAAAAGCGTACATTGCCTTTAAGCATTCAACCAGTGAAAGACCTTTCAGTTTTAAGCCGCTGTAGTCAATCCATTTTTCAGGGTAGATTGCATTGATTCTGAGATTGTCCAGTTTTTCAATGGCTTTCTTTTTTGTTGCCTCTGAGAGCCAGTCTTCTTCTGTAAGCATCTGGCGGTAAATATCTATGCAGCTTTTACAGATTTCTTCAATCCGTTTCTTTAAGCCGGAAAGATCGTTGCGTGCAAGATAGGCCCTGTTGAGCGGTGTTGCAAGCATGTCCCTGACATTATTTACGGCCATTTTTACATCGGCTATTTTTCCCGTTGAGCCGCTGATTATATTAGTTGCCTTTACATAGTCATCATAGGCTTTAGCATCAAGAGCAGATGCATAGTTTTTGGCAGTCTTTACAATCATGTATGATTTGAGCAGCTGCAGATTTTTCTGCTTATAGACTTTATTTAAATCTGCAAAAGGTTTTGGCTGGGGAACAAGAAATTCTTTTGCATCACCATAGCCGTTATTCTGGATGTAGGCCGTGATGGGGAAAGATTTAGCGAGACTTGCAATTTTTCTCGCAGGAATCACATTGTTGATTTTCTTTATATGGTCGGGGGAATGTTTTTCTGCATTTGTGTATGCCTTTGAAGCAAGTATAGTTTCAAGTTTGAGTGTGTCGTTCAGCATTGCTTCTGCTTCTTCTTCTGTGTAGCCCAGACGGGGAAGCATGGCCTTTGTAATAGAGAGGCAGGCTTTATAATGGCGTTCTCCTACAGGTGTTCTCTTTTTGTACTCTGCGGCATCCCCTAAAAGGAGACCGTCCATACCAAAAGATGTTATATAGACCGTTGAATCTTCAAATTTTGTCGTGTTTCCTATGCCGACAAATTCAGGAACACAAAAGGTTTTATCTGGATTTGTGATGAATGCGGAAAGCTGGTCAATGGTGCTGATGGCCTTAATTTCATCTACTGTTTTCTGAAGCACTTCAAGACCGGCAGCATTACGTGCATCCCAGTCGAGAAGAGCATGGTAGAGAGCCTGTACATTTTCTGCATCAATGCCTTTCAGGCTGGAATCCGTTAGTACTTCAATGATCTTTTTTTCTACTGCATTATTGACTTCTGTAAAAGAGCCATAAGTACTTTCACCTTTAGGAATGTCATTTTTCTTGAGCCAGTCATAATTTACGTACAGATGAAAATCTTCCTTTGGTAAAGGTCTTTCCGCATTTACAATATTTTCCCTAATCATACTGTTAATCCAGGGCTTTCCGCCGCCATATTTTTCTGCGTCTGCAAAAAGTGCGGCTGTAAAAAACAATGCCAAAAGGGCAGTTGAAAATTGTTTTTTCATAGTGATACCTCTCTGTTTATTTCTAGAAAACATCATAGCATGTATGGAGTGAATGTGTCGAGGATGCGGAAAATGCATCAATCGGAAAAGGAATTTAGCGGGAGAGGTATCTAGCAGGAGAGGTATCTAGCGGGAGAGGTATCTAGCGGGAGAGAAATTTAGCGGGAGAGGAATTTAGCGGGAGAGAAATTGCGGGAATCAGGCTTTGCCGGGAGCTTTTTGCCTTGCTTCTCCGGGGGACATCTGGTACTTCTGCTTAAAAAGGCGTTCCAGATGGGTAGAGTCTGCAAAACCTGTCTGAGCGGCAATCTGCTCTATGGGAAGATCGGTATCTTTCAGAAGAGAGCGGGCAATTCTCAGCCGCAGGTCGATTACATACTTGATGGCCGTCATGCCGGTCTGCATTTTAAAGAGCTTGTTCAGGTCAGTTCTGTTTGTTCCGAATTCTGCAGACAGACCGTCCAGAGTCAGCTTTTTCTCGTAGGAGCGGGCAATGTAGTCTAAAATCGGCTTAAAATCCGGGCTTACGGCGTGAGAAGTGATTTCTTCATTCTCATTCTGCCTGAGTTCAAAAAGCTGGGCGGTAAAAAAGAGAAGTTCTGTCAAAAATGAACGGGTCTTGCATGGCCACCAGCCCGAATCCTGAGCGGAAAGCTGAAATGCTGCCTTTTTCATCAGGTCTGCAATGTGTTCTTTGTCTTCCGGTTTGATGTAGCGGAAATAATGCAATTCTTTACTATTTATAAAGGTCTTCAGAATCATTCTGTTTTCTATGACTTCACTTTCGGCTTCCGGGCCCTTTACCAGAATGTTTTGAAAATTCAGTTTTTTGTTGAGAAAAGTGGGGCTGAAAAAGAATATCCTGCATTTTATCTCTGTTTTTTCTTCATCGGAAATAGTCAGGCTGTCTTCCTGGTTCAGGCAGAGAAGGGCAGGGGAAATGATTTGAACATGAGAGTCGTTTATTTCTGCACTGAATTTTCCTTCAGTAAAAAGAATTATCCTGAATCTGTCCTCAGTCCTTTTGTCTATTCCGCCGGCTGAAATGTCTTCAGAGACAAAAACCGGTTCAATTCTTTCTTTTTCTGAATGTATGGCTCGTGTAGAATAATTCATATCTCTCCTCTTACTTCTATTAGAACATAAAACCTGCGGCTAGGAAAGGAGGATCCCGGGCCGCAGGGAAAAATTATTTCATAATGGCTCTGGTTTCATTATGATTTTATTTGCTGAATCTGTTAAGAAAGGCTTCTACTGCCTGCCAGCTTGCTTCGTTTCCTTCAGTTGCTTCATACAGGGCCTGTGAACCGTGCTTGCTGTCTGTCTGCGGAACAAAGTAAGTCTTGTCCTCGTTTTCGATTGCATCAAAAATCGGCTGGGCATCTTTCTGTTCAGACGGACGGGATGTAACGAATACCGGAACGTTTATCTCTTCTGCCTGCATGGCAACCCAGTTGTCACTCTTTCCAAGGTCCTTAAAATATTCTCCCGGTGAGAAAGCCAGATAGGCTGCAATTTTATCTGAGTTAGACTTTGCCAGCATAAAGCCCAGACTTGAAGAATATGAGGAACCCCAGAGAATAATCTTCTTTTTGGACAGTTTAGATGCGTAATCAATGGCAGCCTGAATATCCTGGATTGCATCAAGGTAGCTTGTGCCTTTGCCGGCTTCTTCTGCCGCTTTTTTTGTCGCATTGTCTACATCATTCTTTGTTTTTCCAGAGCGCTGGTCAATGGCGATTGCGTTAAAGCCCAGAAGATTGAGTTTGGGGGCGATTTCAAGATACTCGCCGCGTGACCAGTTTGCCCGGTGGCAGAGAAGAATGAGAGGGGCCTTTTTGTCGTAAGCCATGTAGAGGTCGGCGGTTACGGGAATACCGTCCTGTGAAGCGAATGTCACAGTTTCCGGCTTTTCAACTTTTTTGGGTTCAACTTTTCCTGTAGTAGCACAAGAAAAAAACAGACTTCCTGCCAGGCAGGCAGCGGCAACAATGTTTAATACTTTCATAATAACTCCTTTAAAAACATCGTGTTAGCGGTCGTGCAGGAGGCACGA
>DFDV01000154.1 GCA_002369025.1 Treponema sp. UBA3819
TGGATTATAATGCGTTTGCCCTGACATACTTACGGATTTCTCTTTTCAAATTTCTTGTTTTTCGCTAGAATGGTTCCACTATGGAATTTACACAAGAGGCAATCGACGCACTCGTAGTGAACGAAGTCGATATTATGAAAAAAATTGCGGAAGAATTAAATATCCGCGTGGCACAGGTAAGTGCCGTTATCAGTCTGGTGAACGAAGGATGTACCATTCCGTTCATTTCCCGCTATCGCAAAGAAAAGCATGACAACCTGAATGAAGTACAGGTGACCAGCTGTGATCACCTTTTCAAGTCATATAAAAATCTGGAAGAACGCCGTCTGGAAATCGTAAGGGGCATTTTTGCTCAGGGCAAACTGACCGATTCTCTTTACAATGCGGCAATGGGCGCAAAGACCCTTACCGAACTTGAAGATTTGTGGGCTCCCTTTAAGAAAAAGAAGAAGACCCGCGGTATGGTGGCTGCAGAAAAAGGTCTCGAAGCTCTGGCAGATTTTATCACAGGTGAAAATGACGACGCCGCAGTAGAAGCAGAAGCCGCAAAGTATATCAAAACAGACAATGAAGATGCCGCACTCAATGTGGAAACGGTAGAAGACGCCATTGCAGGTGCAAAGGATATTATTGCAGAGCGTGTTTCTCAGGATACAGACAATCGTGCAGATGTACACAAGCTCTATATGGCAAGCGGTAACATCATCACCAAGGGCATTGTTCCTGACGGACAGGATGCAGAAACTGCAGAAAAAATGTCTACCTATAAGATGTACTGGGACTACAGTGAACCTCTGAATCAGGTAAAGCCCCACCGCATTCTGGCAATCAACCGCGCAGAACGTGAAGGTGCTTTGAGCGTAACAATTGATGTTCCTGTAGATGACGCAGTTCTCCTTCTGCAGAAAAAAGTTGCCATTTCAAACAAGTATCACCGTGAAGCGATTGAAGACGGACTTGTTCGCCTGCTCAGCCCGGCTGTTGTGCGCGAAATCCGCAGCGATGAAACAGACGAAGCGGACGACCACGGTATTGGTATTTTCAGCGAAAACCTGAAGAATCTTTTGATGACTCAGCCTATCAAGGGAAGCCGCGTTCTTGGAATTGACCCCGGTATCCGCACGGGAACAAAATGTGCCGCTCTGGATGAGACGGGAAAATATCTTGGTTACTTTAAGATTTTCCAGGTGCAGGACCCGGCAGATGCCTACAAGCAGCTGAATGATGCCATTGACAAGTACGACATTCAGGTAGTTGCCGTAGGTAACGGAACAGGAAGTCCGGAAGTTCAGGCAGTTGTTTCTAAGGTCATCAGTGAAAACTATTCGGATGCAAACGTGCAGTATACCGTTGTTGATGAAAGCGGTGCATCTGTTTATTCAGCAAGCCCGGTTGCTACTGAAGAATTCCCGGAACTTGACCTGACTATCCGTGGTGCAATCAGCATGGGCCGCCGTCTGCAGGACCCTCTGGCTGAACTGGTAAAAATTGACCCCAAGGCAATCGGTGTTGGTCTTTATCAGCATGACGTAAACCAGAAAAAACTTGCCGAGCAGCTGGATGAAGTCGTCGGTTCTGTTGTGAACCAGGTTGGCGTAAACCTAAACACGGCAAGTTACATGCTTTTAAAGTATGTTTCCGGCATCAACGCAACCACAGCAAAGAAAATCGTAGCCTACCGCGATGCAAACGGCAAAATCACCAGCCGTGAAGACTTAAAGAAAGTACCTGGTCTTGGACCCAAGGCTTTTGAACAGTGCGCAGGCTTTATCAAGATTCCGGAAAGTTCAGATCCTCTGGATAACACCTGGGTACACCCGGAAAACTACAATGTGGCGCGGGAAATTCTGCCCTATGTAAAAGAAGGAAAAAAACTCCCGGCAGACTTAAAGAAAAAGCTTACAGAAACATATGGCATTGGTGAAACAACACTGAATGACATTATCGACGAACTTGGCAAACCCAACCGTGACCCGCGCGACGGATATCCGGCACCAATCATGCAGAAGGGTGTTGTAAAGTTTGAAGACCTTACAGTCGGAATGAAGGTGACTGGCAAAATCAAGAACGTAGTTGATTTTGGTGCATTCGTAGATATCGGTCTGCATGAGACAGGTTTGATTCATATTTCTGAATTGAGCGACACTTTTGTCTCTGACCCCATGGATGTAATCAAAGTTGGTGACGTAAAGGAATTTACGATTATCGCTCTGGACACCGACCGTCGCCGCATTTCTTTGAGCTTGAAGAGCGATGCCGGTCAGCGTCTGGCTGGTGCATCAACAGGAAGCGCAGTTTCCAGCGAGCACAAAGCGGGCGGTAAAAAAGTTGTGGTAATCAAAAAAGGAAGTGGTGCCGCAAACAGCGCCCGCCCTGCCAACCGTGACGCTAACCGCGATCGTCCCCGCCGTGACTTTGATCGTAACGACAGTGGCGAAACCTACAATCCTTTTGCGTTGGCATTCTCAAAAGGAAGAAAATAGCGCAGCGGCTAAATGAATAGCCTGAATTGAGGGGGCTGTCCTTCCGGGAAATCTGATTTTTCCCAGAGGCGGCCTCTTTTTTTATCTCTTCGCTAGTTTTCTAGTTTTTTCTTTTCTTTTTAGAAAGATATGTTATACTGATAATATGACGGTTCGGCGCATACGCCATTATTTTCTTTCTCTGCTGACTATCTTTGTGATTGTCGTTTGTATTTGCGCTTCTCTGTCTAACCGTGGAAAAATCAATTCCCTTTATGAAAATATAATCGACTTAAATCCGGGCTGGGATATGGTTACGCCTTCAGCTACCGCCCCCAAGGGAACGATTGCTCTGGAAAGAACGTTTTCAGTGCGCGAGCTGCAGTCTACAAACGGCGGCCCGACTCTTTTCTTCCGTACAAACAATACATCCGTTGTCATCCGGGTAAACGGCAATTATATGTATTCCTATGGAATGCTTGGAAAATCATACGTTGGAAATGAATATGGTTCCGCCCTGCATTTTTTCCGCCTGTCTCATTTTTTCCCCAATGATGTCTTTACAGTAAACATTGAATTCAGCCCGGCATTTCAGCACTATGCGAACAAGGTCTTTTCCAGCGGAACACAAATGCTGATTACGCCAAAGATTTATTATGGCTCAAAGGCAGCCTGTCTGCAGGCATATGTGTCGGACTGTTTCATTCCGGCAGGGGTGAGCATTATCATCCTTCTTCTGGGAATTTCCTATCTTATCCTTACGAGTTCTTTCTGGGTTTTACACAGAAAATATACGCGGAATTTCTGCTACTGGGGCATTTTTTCGCTCATTGTTGGCGCAGGCTTTTTTATGGAAAGCGGCATGGCGGATCTCTTTATTCCCTATTCTTTTATCCGCTATTTTGCTTCAACACTTCTGCTGGCCATACTGCCGGATTTATTCCTTATGTACATCAAGACGAGCAAGGTCCTGGCCTACAACACCCGGCTCTGCAATTTCTTTATTGTACACAGCATTGTAAACGCCTTTATAGTTTGTATCTGCGCCTTTATTCCCGGGCTTCCTTTCAGCTTTGTACGTAATTATATCATCATCTGTCATGCAGTCTACCTCTTCTTTGTGATTGCCATGTTCGTAAACAACAGCGTCGGTCTTTCAAAATTGCCCAGCATTCCTTCCATGCTGGTTATCATCACTGCAGTGGCAATTCTCATCGACTTTATTCTGTATCTGGTGCCGCCCTACCGCGATGACATTTTTGGGGTCAGCCGCTACTTCATGCTTGCATACCTCATTACCCGAACGATTGAAGTTATCAACGATTATTTCAGTTCACAGATTCTTTCTGCGCGGGAAGAAATGTACCGCAGTGTTGTCGTGAGGGATTCTCTGACCGGTGTGCGTACCCGTCCTGCATTCTGGCATTTTCAGAAAGAATTCTTTAAGTCTAACAGAACGGTAAACGAAAGACTTTCTCTGGTTTTGTGCGAGATTGTAAATCTGAAGTCGATAAACGAAAAGAGCGGCTATGAGGAAGGTGATGAAGCACTTAAAACAGTTTCGCAAATTCTCAAACTGCATTTTGGTCAGGAAAACGTCTACCGTCTTGACGGCAGCTGTTTTGGAGTCCTGCTGATTGATACTCCTGCTGACAGCATTACACTGAAAATTGCTGAAATAGACAAAATCGTTGATGACTACAATATGTCCCAGGATTTGGGTACAATCCGCCTGAACATGACGGCACAATCTTATTCCATAAAGCAGTATGAGTCATTTGATAAATTCCTCCTGTCCTGCTACACAGAATTAGGCACTTCCCGCAAAGATCTTCTTCAAAATTTGTAATAAAACTCCCCCCAAATTTGCCAATTACGGCTTGAATTCATTGTTTATCGAATTATCCTGTGCTAGACTGATAGTGATCGCCTAAGGAGGTTGCTATGAAACCGAGTAGAGCAAAAAGATATTATTTTGTTTTTTCCTCTGTTCTTGCCATTCTATTCTGTTCATGTATTAATTTTTCAGACTTACAGCTGCCTGAAAACATTAAGGTAAAAACTAATGGCAATTATTCCTTTGCAGCGGGAACACAGAAAAACATGCTGTCTGAATTCATCAATGTAGAGACACTGCATGATTCTCTGAAGGGAAATGACACAGAGAATAAGAAAATTTCTGTATATGATTATGACCCCAATTCTTCCGGCGGTACACAGCAGTTCCTGCTTAAATATGATTTACCTACCATCCCTCTGAATATGGATGAGACAATGAAAGACATCAATCTTGATAAAATCATGGTAGACGGCATGAGCAGGAAATTTAAGATTGATAAGCCAAATCTTTCCTTTGACTATCCGGTTGAACTGAATTTTAACGAAATTATTGGAAATAAATTCAGCGCAAACATACCCAGTTTTCCGATTGTGCAGATGGGAACAGAAACAAGCATAAGCGTAACTGACCTTGCCATTGTTCCTTCAGCAACTTTCAATGCTTCACCATCATTTACTTCTGCAAGACTGACATCCGGTACGCTGGAAATCAGGATGGAGTCTAAGTATCCTCTGCCGGCAAATTATGAACTTGAACTTTCCGCTGAACTTTACAATGGAGACACCTTTGTTTCCGGAAGCGGCGCACAGACAAATATGGCTGATCCTTCTGTGGGTACTTATGGTGGCGGCGTCATATCAATTCCTCTGGCTGGAAAAACTTTTTCATCAGACTTTATATTAAAGTTTACGGGCAGAACAAATGGTGGTGTTGCCCCCGTCGGTGGTGTCCCCGTCATCAGTTACTTTACGGCTACCGCGACCCTTAAAGATCCGGTGCTGGCAGAAATTGTCGGAATAACGGTAGATGATCCTTCTTTTTCAAAGACGATAAATGAACCAATTGCGCTGGGCAATGCAAGTGATTACTTAGTTTCCGGCACTATTGATGAGGGGTCCCTGGCGATGGAACTGTCCATCCCTGAAAGCTGGAAAAATATTACGGTGAATTCAAATTTTTCACTTGAGGGTGCCCTTGATATTCCAAACATTCCTGACAGAGCAGGCTCAACAAAGGCAATAGATAAGTATCTTGATCTGGCAGGTAAAAAAATTACGCTGAGAAAATCAAGGACGGAAGCAAATACACTTTCTGTAAAAGGCACTGTCGGTATCAAACTGGAAAACGCTACGCTTGTCTTTAACTCTGAAAATACAAATCTGAATATGAGTTGTAGGGGCGACCTCAAAAGCCTTTCTGACGTATATGCAAATGCATCAAAATTTTCTTTCAAAGATGCAAAGACACAGGCGCCTCCCTCTGCCATGAAGCAATATGTTAAGGAAATGAAACTTAAGCAGATTGCAATAGAGGCTTATTTTAACACAACGCTGGATATTGC
>DFDV01000023.1:0-699 GCA_002369025.1 Treponema sp. UBA3819
AAGTATGGGACGATTGCTATTGATTGCCGGGGCGATTACAGTGCGGGATGATTGCACAAAGGGCGAAGTCGTTCTATACTATAGAAAAAAGAAAAGGTGGGGAATATGACTATTGCACTTTTATACGGCGGAAAATCCGGCGAACACGAAATCTCTCTTATTTCTGCAACAGCGATTGCACGCAATATCGATACTACGGAACATCAGCTTAAACTGATTGGAATTACAAAGAACGGACGCTGGTATCTGCAGGATTATGGCGAACTGGCCCGCATTAAACGCGACCCGAAAGCAGTCCTTCAGATTCGCGAAGATGCCGCCATGGAAGTAAGCATCGTTCCGGCCGGCGGTAAAAAAGGTGCGGTCAGAGTTGGCTCAAACGCTATTCCTGTTGATGTAGTCATTCCTGCTATGCACGGAACTTTCAGCGAAGACGGCACGGTACAGGGCCTGCTTGAAATGGCAGACCTTCCCTATGCAGGCTGTGGCGTTCTTGCAAGTGCCGTTGCCATGGACAAGGAAAAGACTAAAGTCATTCTGGAGCACGCAGGCATTCCTATCGTACCCTATATCTGCATCAGGCGCAGTGATCTTTCCTCCAGTTCCCGTTATGATGAACTTCTGGAAGAGGCACAGACAAAGCTGGGCTTCCCGCTTTTTGTAAAACCCTGTTCAGCAGGTTCAAGTGACGGAGCCAGC
>DFDV01000023.1:860-4886 GCA_002369025.1 Treponema sp. UBA3819
GAATGTTCTGTAATGGGTAATCCGACAACAGCAAGTGGCAGCCATAAAGTTGAAGAAACTGTCGTTTACGGCCCGGGTGAAATTGCCCCCTCACATGAATTCTACGATTACGACGCAAAATACAACGATCCCAAGGGTGCAAAACTTATCATTCCCGCAAAGATTGATGATGTAACAAGGGAAACAATCCGCAACCTTGCCATTCAGGCATATAAGGCAATTGATGCAAGCGGGCTTTCCCGGGTCGATTTCTTTATTGACAAAGACTCCGGTGATATTTTCCTGAACGAAATCAATACTCTTCCGGGCTTTACATCCATCTCCATGTTTCCAAAGCTCTGCGAAAGTGAAGGGCTTTCCTTTGGAGAACAGATTGAAGTCCTGCTGAAAGAGGCTCAGTACCGCTTTAAGGCAACCAGAAGCCTTAAAACTTCCCGCGACTAGAAAAAGGAGGTCCTCCATGCAAAACGAACCGCTGCCACCTGTTCCCCACACCTATCCCCAGGGATGCTATTTTGAAAGCCCTGAGGCCATCGCCGGCAAAAAAGTAACCGTTATGGGGTTAGGCTTAAACGGCGGTGGAGAAGCAACAGTGCGCTTTCTCCTTCAGCATGGAGCCTTTGTTACGGTTACGGACATGAAAAAGGCAGAAGACCTGGCCGCCACCGTAAAATCTCTGGACGAAGATACATCCCTTGACCACAGCCGCCTGCGCTACGTTCTTGGAGAACACAAAATAGAAGATTTTGAGCAGGCTGACTGCGTAATCAAAAATCCGGGTATAAAATACGACGGAAACAAATATCTGGCCGCCGCAAAGGCAATCGAAACTGACATCAGTCTCTTCCTGCATTTTACAAAGGCGCCGATTATCGCCATCACAGGCAGCAAGGGAAAATCTTCCACCGTAAGCGCAATTTACTACGGCCTTAGGGAAGCAGGCTTTAAGGCTTTTTTGGGCGGCAACATCACCGTAAGCCCCCTCACCTTCCTTGACCAGACAGACAGCACTACCCCCGTCGTTCTGGAACTTTCCAGCTGGCAGCTTGCAGACTTACGGGGACGCAAGGCACTCAAGCCAAAAATTGCCCTCATCACCAAAATCATTCCCGACCACCAGAATTTTTACCACAGCATGCTGGCTTATGTTGCGGATAAAAAACTCATCTACGCTGACCAGACAAAAGATGACTTTACCATTCTTGATTTTGATGATGACCCCGCAGCTGACGGCGGCACTCTGATAGAAAACTGGGGCAATATTTTTGCCGCAGAAACAAAGGGCACTATTCTCCGCTACAGCAAGAAAAAACTGCCGTCAAATGTCTACGGTATCTGGCAGGATGCAAAGGGAAATGGTATCGCCCGCCTTCCTGCAAAACTCATGAGCAAAGCCGCACAGGCAAAAGGCAAGGACACGGAAACAATTCTTAAAGACATCATTGTTCCCGGAAAGCACATGCGCCTGAACGTACTCAATGCCGCCCTGGTCCTGCAACTCATGGGCGTAGAAGCGGAAAAAACGATAGACATTCTCGGTCACTGGAACGGCATTGAACACCGCCTTGAATACTTCCACGAATGGAAAAACGGCGGGCTCAGCGTGCGCTTTTACAACGACAGTGCGGCAACCGTCCCCGAAGCGGCGGCTGAATCCACACAGGCCTTTGGAGAACCGGTCATCTTCCTTACCGGCGGTACAGACAAGGGGCTGGATCTGTCTCCCATCGCGGCCACACTGGCTAATCCCCTTGCCATTCAGCCTTCGGCAACCTATCTGCTCGCCGGTACAGCCACGGACAAAATGCTGGCCGACTTTGCCGCGCGCGGTATCCGCCACAACGGCGTCTATAATTCTCTGGATGAAATGCTGAAAAAATTAAAGGCCGACATCATCGCCCACAAAGGCGCGCTCGGCCATAAGGTTGTAGTATTCAGCCCCGGCTCTACCAGTTTCGGAATGTTCCAGAACGAATTTGACCGGGGCCGCCAGTTCAAAGAAAAAGTACGGGAACTGTTTTAAAAAAATTACAGCCGCCAGAATGACGGCTGAAAAGCAGGACGGCAGCTCATCTGCCGTCTTTTTTTTGCAATAACAGGAGCTTAGCGCGAAGCCCACGGATTCTTTCTGATAAAGGTTTCATCGCGTTCGTAACCTACAGAAATGATGCTTACCGGAGTTTTGCAGTAGTCTTCAATAAACTCTACATAATCACGGGCAGGCTTGGGCAGTTTGTCGTAACTGCGGCATTCCTTCAGACTTGCCTTCCAGCCCTTGAACTTCTGCAGTACAGGCTTTGCCTTTTCCATTGCCTCAACGCTGGCAGGGAAATCCGTAACCAGTTTGCCGTCAATTTCGTATGCAGTACATGCTTCAATTTCGTCAAAGGTATCGTAAATATCCAGGTGGGTCAGAACGAGGCTGTCCAGTGAGTTTACGCGGCAGGCATAGCGCAGGGCAACCAGGTCAAGATAACCGCAGCGGCGGGCACGACCGGTTGTAACGCCATATTCACGGCCTGTTTTGCGCACGTATTCGCAGAGTTCGCCTTCGCTTTCGTTATTGAATTCTGTGGGCATAGGACCATTGCCAACGCGGGTCTGGTATGCCTTAAAGACGCCCATAATGTTGTCCAGATCGTGGGGACCAATTCCACAGCCTGTTGCCGCTCCAGCCGCACAGGAAGCGCCTGAAGAAACATAGGGATAGGTACCGCTGTCAATATCCAGCATGGCACCCTGAGCGCCTTCAAAAAGAATATTGTCATTGCGGAACTCGTACATTTTTGCAGTCAAGTCCACGCGCATTTCAATCAGTTTGTCCTTGTATTTGTCCAGATAGGCTTTATCTTCGCCGTCGTATTCAGCCATTTTTGCTGCCCAATCCAGATCTGCAAGGCGCAGACCGTCACGTTCAGCCTTTTCACTGTATGCAATACCGATTCCGCGGCCAGTCGTACCGATAGGACGCTTGCGTGCTGCATCCCGGTCTTTATCCATCTGGCGGTAACGGGGCAGAATGATGTGGGCACGGTCAGAAATGAAAACACGACCTTCCCAGTTGATGCCGTTATCTTTGAGCATCTGAAGTTCATTGAACAATGCTTCGGGGTCAATTACCATGCCGGCACCCAAAAAGACAGACTTTTCAGGATAGAGAATACCAGACGGCACCTGATGAAGCGCATACTGCTTGCCGTCTACAACAATGGTGTGACCGGCGTTTGGACCGCCTGCATAGCGCACTACATATTTTGCATCTTCGGCAAGATAATCTACGATTTTGCCTTTACCTTCATCGCCCCACTGAGCACCGATAACAACGACCTTCATAAAAAAAGCCCCCAAAACAAATTTGAGGGCAGTATAACACAATATGAGTTTTGTTTCAATTATATGCAGATTACTTCTTTTCCTGCACTTTGTCCTTTTCCTTCTTAACCTTTACGTCAAGCACGTCCATCATTTTGTTCAGTGCTGCGCCGAAGTCAAAGTCGCTTGCTGAAACATGTGCCTGAGCACCCCAGCGGAAATTTGCGTTTGCATCAAAAACGTATTCCTGCTCATGTTTTACGCGGACGATTAAATCAACAATCAGGTCCTCGGCATATTTAATACGGTCAAATTTTTTTTCAATCATGTCAGACTGTTTTTTCTCTAAATCAAATCCTACAGCAGAATAAGTCTTGTTCATAAAAGTACTCCTTACCAGTCAACGCTGGATTTTAAACTGAGGATACCATACGGAATCCAGCAGCACGTCTCCGCACCACCTCTTTAAGTATACACCGCTTTGCCATAAAAGGCAAAATTTATTTTTACTGATTCCATTCCGCGTTTTTGACACAGATGCACACGGATGGACTCAGATGGGGTGGTTTTGACACAGATGAACACGGATGGACTCAGATGGGACACGGATATTCTTATATTATATCTGTGTCTCATCCGTGTTAATCACCGTTCATCTGTGGTTTGTTTTCAGATGACGAAGGCTCCGTTTGATAATTGATTGTGTGAAAAAAT
>DFDV01000004.1:0-6172 GCA_002369025.1 Treponema sp. UBA3819
ATATTTTTCAGCAGCCATTCTGATTCAGAACCTGATGTCATATCGCCACATACATTGATAATGTAATCTGTGTCTTCGTTTGTCATCAAATCTTCAGCCAGATGTTGAACAGTTGCAATAGCATTGCTTTCGGATAAGCCATCATAGCTATCATTTCCAGTTGGAGAAATATAGTAAGTAACAGAAGTGCTTGTTCCACCGCCGCCAGAGTTTTCAGGCTGAACATAACCATTCTCATCAAAAACATAATTGATAAACTCGTCTGCGCCTGGATCATATTCTGGCGCAACAGCAAACTTGCTATATTCTGCCGCAAGGCTGGTTTCTGAATCGGGGTCGAGCGAAAGCCATGCTCTATTAGGTTCATAAGAATAGGGCGCAATTGTTGCAACTGGAGTAGTTCCAGTTAACGAACCTCCAATTGTAAGAACCGTTTCGCTACTCAAGACAACAACATAGTCAGGGACAATTCTTGCGTTTCCGCTCATTGTAAACGAGCCATCATTATAAACAAAAACGCCCGTTCCGCCGTTATCTCCGCCAACTGTTCCGCCTGACATATAGAAATCACCGAAGTTTTCTATTTCTTTATAAATTACTTGACCGTACAAATTTTCATAGGCATTGTTTTTAACACTTCCGCCCTTCATATAAAACGAAGCTCCATTGCAAATCACGACTCCGCAATCTGTGTTTCCTGAGATTTCGCCACTTTGCATAGTTACAGAACCAGACTTTATCAAAAGGCCACCATTATTACCGCTGCCACTTGCACTAGCGTTATTTACAATGTTTATGTCCTTTAGCTCAATGGGAACGCTTGTATCAATTGTAAGATTTACATATTTGCTATTAGAATCGTCGACCTCATAGTCTATGGATTTAATGTCATCCGCGCTTTTGCTTAAAATCGTCACGCGGGTGGCCTTTCCATTAAGTTCACTTCCGACAGACTGCCCGTCATCAATGTCACTCAAAAGGCAGATATTCCAATTTTCATCAGCAGAGTGTTCGTTTGAATCCACAAGAGCAGCAATTTTTGAAACAGCGTCAGTTATGCTGCCAAGCGGACTTGTCTCGCTGGAACCGTCGCCAGTTCCGCCATTCTTTACATACAAGGTCACGCTGCCCGAGCCACTCTTTTCTTCCCACTTTGCCCAGTAGTCAAAACTTCCCTGACTGCCGGCCGCTAATTCTGTTACTGCGCTGCCATTCAAATCTTCATTGTCATACCAGCCGGCAAAGGTGTGGCCGCTCTTCCTCATCAGCTCACTTCCGGGGAGGGAAACAGTCTTTTTGCGCTGGAAAATGCTTGTCAGAACGTCATTTTCGGGGCTGGAATCATTCAGACTGCCCCCGTTAAAATGCAGGGTAACTGAATACTTTCCAACCAGATCCAGAGTGGCGACTGCCTTGCAAATATAGCCGGCCTTAATCTGCACGCTTGTTTCATAGGTGTTCAGAAGACATCTTGTGTCGCCATCTTTATAGTTAAAATCTATCTGAATTTTATAAGAACCGTCTAAAAATCCGCACTCAGTTCCGCTCAATTTTATGGGTGCGCTTAGAAGAACATGTTTTTTCCCCTGATCATCTTCATTTATTGTGAGGGTTGAGTCATGGGTTGTGGTTATTTCTTGTCCCAGAGGATTATAATAGCGACCGTCGCTCACACTTTGGATACGGGCAAGGACTTCGTTTGCTTCTCCAGAAAAAAAGACCTGCAGGGTAAAGCCACCCTTGCTTTCGCTTGTGGTAAGGTCAAAGGTAAGACTGACTGTTTTGCCTGCAACCGCTTTTGCTCTGGTACTTCCGGAAAATTCTACGCCGTCCAGTTGTGCAGTAAGGGTAAAAATCCATTCGCCCAAAGGAATTTCTATGCGCTTTGAGGAAAGTTCATCCAGATTGTCCGCTCTTGCAAGTTCTGTTTCTGTACCGCCGCTTTTTGTACCCGTCAGGACCAGATCCGTCAGGTCGTCTGGATCAGGGGAGGGGAGTAGAGTTCTTTCTGCCGGTGTCTGGCCAGATGTTCGTGCTGATTTTACGCAGATATATGCAGTTTTTCCGCCGTCCGCCCCTGTTTCCTGACTCAAATCTGAACAGGAAAAAAATGTCCATGCCAGAAGAAAGCATGCCGGCAGGAGGCGCTTCCATGTGTGTTGTGTTTTTTTCATGCCGGGCCCCCGCTAGTCTTTTTTAATCTGGATAAAGGCAGAATAGACAGCCTCGCCCTTTGTGACGTAAACGGTAAGGTCATAGGGAAGTCCGCTGACAAAGGTACTGGTGTCAAGTACGAGCGTATTGCCGTTTTCTCCAGTCAGCACTTCTCCGTCAAGTTTCCATTCGTAGCTGTAGGCACTTTCCCCAGTTGCCGCTGAGGGTGCAGTAAAGGTGATTTTTCCGTCTGCATCAGGCTGGGACTGGCCAATCTGAATGTCAGTCATGGTAAGGTTAAAGTCCACCTGAATGCCGGAAAGACCGCCTTCAACCCATTTTGCATACAGGGTCAGGGGAGCGGTAAGGCCGACAGTAGAATCAAAAAGTTCTGTGCATTCAGAATCAGTGTACCAGCCACCAATGACATAGCCGGAAACATCAGAAGTGTCAAAATAGACTTTTACTTTTTCTCCGTGCCGGTAAATCTTTTCTGCGGGAATATTTTCGCTTGTATGTGCGCCGGAATTGTAGGTGAGGGTATAAGTCTTGCGGTCATGGTAGATGTTTACAATGGTTGAACCGTCTTCGGCAATCGTCTGCTGCTCAACGGCATCTGCTTCAAGGTTTTCAAATCCTTCGTATTCGCTGGGAACTGCCTCGGTTTTGCTGCCCGAAAGTCCCTGCTTTTTTACTTCAGAAACAATTTCATAGCCCTGTCCGCTTACAGACTGCTGCCACTCGCGCACAGTATATTCTGCTTCAACCGGGTCCTTCTGCTCAGGAGTATCACTTCCGCCTGGGGTATCGCCTTCGCCTGGGGTATCGCCTTCACCCGGAGTATCGCCTTCGCCAGGAGTATCACCTTCACCCGGTGTATCACCTTCGCCCGGTGTGTCGCCTTCGCCAGGAGTATCACCTTCACCCGGAGTATCGCCTTCACCCGGTGTGTCGCCTTCGCCAGGAGTATCACCTTCACCCGGTGTGTCGCCTTCACCCGGAGTATCGCCTTCGCCCGGTGTGTCGCCTTCGCCAGAAGTATCACCTTCACCCGGAGTATCGCCTTCACCTGGGGTATCGCCTTCACCTGGGGTATCGCCTTCACCCGGTGTGTCAGGCTGGTCTGGAGGAGTATCACCGGAATCCGGATTTACTTTTTTAAGGGAAAGATTTACCGGGTTATCTCCGGCATTGACGGTAATTTCAACACTGTCTCCATGGTAGAGTTCGGTACGCTTTTTACTTCCGTCTGCCAGAAAAATTGCCTCGTATATCGTGGCAGAAACTTGTATGCGGGCCCCCGGGTTGATTGCATCAAAAACAGCCTTTGCTCCGGAAACGGCAGGAAGTGTTTTTGTACTTGTGTAATCACCTGTGATGGAAATATCCAGATAATAACCGGAGCCCTGAGGTTCAGAAATTTCATCGAAAGGATTTGTGTCAGTCAGACTCTTATCAGGGCCTGCTGATTCAGCAAAGTCACTTTTACCCCCCCCCTCTCTCAGTTCCCGGACCAGTGCCTCTGGAAGTTCGAATGTAATGGAGGCTTCACTGGAGTTTGAACCAAGTGAGCAGGAAAGCCATAAAAGTGAAGAAATCAAAATACACGGAAGTGCAGACCTTTTCAGAAAAACCATTCGTTTTCCTCCATAACTTTTTAAGTATCATTCAAGTATACCATATATCTATGAATGTGCAATATCGGGAGATAGAGCAGGCGGGGGAAAAGTCCCCCTCGCTTCCATGCAAGACGCTCTGCGAATCGTCCCCGCAAGCGGTGCCGCTTCTCTCCGCTTTCTTGCCTGTCCGCTACCCCCTTTCCTAAGGGGCGATTTTTTTTGCTTTTTAGCCCCTTAAAAACCCGCTATACTGTATTTATGGCTCAGAAAAAGAAATCACACAAAAAATTGAATCTGTACTAGAAGGAGAAAAGTCAGCAGAGACTCCGCCATCTGAATCTTCTGAAGCCGTCTCCAAATCCGCGCCATCTCAATCCGGGGAAAGCCCTGCATCCGCTCCTGCACAACCTGAATCTGAAAGTGCAAAATCTCAGCCGTCTGCACCGCAAGCCGCCGCTCCAGCTGTGCCTGACGGACTCATTCAGCTCCCCTCAGAACTTGCCTTTCCCCGCTGTCCGGCAGTAAAGCATGCTCCCGACCACGAACTGCGCCATTTTACCGACTACGACATCTGCTACCGGGAAAGTTATGAACAGGCGGAATGATCTGCCTACCAGTTTTTACTTATACGAAAGAAGCTTGTCGTATTGCGCTTTCATTTGGCCATACAAGGGCATGTAGTCCATGTCGGTTCTGGCGCGCAAGAATTCCGTCATTTGGCTTATGGGCTCGTAAATGGGAGTAAGGCCCAAATTTGCCAAAACGCCTTTTAGCGCGTGGGCGGTTTCAAAGGCCGCGTCGTAATCCTTGGACTCAAGAAGGCCCTTTAATTTTTCAAAGCGCTCGTCGGAAAGGCAGATGTTCAGCATTTTATAATAGAAGTCTTCTTTCTTTAGGCAACGGGCAAGGCCCGCGTCAACGTCCGCTCCAAATTCTCTCAAGACATTCAAGTCAATCATGCCTTCATTTTAAATCATATTCAACAAAAAGTCATCACAAAAGATTGAAAAAAATGGAATTTTGCGCTAACTTGAATTTGGAGATTTTCCATGAAAAAAATTATGATTGTTGACGACGAGCAAGTTTCCTTGATGATGACGGAACACATACTTGCCACCGCTTACCAAACAGTTTGCGCCTCCAACGGAAACGAGGCCATAGAACTTTTTCACAAAGAAACGCCCGACATGGTTCTCTCCGACTTGCACATGCCGGGAATGACCGGCTACGAACTTCAGCAAAAATTGCAAAAAGAATTCAACGAGCAAATTCCTTTTATGTTCATGACCGCCGACCAAGACGACGCCACAGAAAGCAAGGGTTTTGAAAACGGAGCCATGGACTTTATAAAAAAGCCTTTTCGAGCGGACGTTCTTTTACGCCGCGTGGGAAACATTCTGCAAACGGTGGAAAAAATTCAAGGCCTAAAAAAAGCCGCCGTCCTTGACCCGATGACCGGCCTTTTGAACAAAGCTTCGTCCCAGAAAGAAATCTCCGCCCTATGCAAAAGCGCGCAAGGCGTTTTGATGATGATTGACCTTGACAGCTTTAAGCTTGTGAACGACATTTACGGCCATTCCATGGGCGACAAAATTTTGGCGCACTTTTCCGAAATCCTAAAGGCCGTTGTCCGCCCCATAGACTTGGTGGGCCGTCTTGGAGGCGACGAGTTCATCGCCTTTTGCCAAAACGTCACGGAAGAAATTGTAGTTGAAAAAAAATCCCGCTTCATAAACAAATACATTTTGGAAGCGGCCAAGGAGCTTATGGGCGAAGACTTCCAGATTCCTTTGGGAGCTTCAATCGGCTGCGTCCTTGTTCCAAACGAAGGAACGGACTTTGACCGCCTTTTTAAAAAAGCGGACAAGGCGCTTTACGATGTCAAGAAAAACGGAAAGCACGGCTTTAAGTTTTTTAAGGAAAAAGATTCTGAAAGAAAAAACGAGGAGACAAGCGCCTCGGATCTTGCCAACGCCATGCAAATCTTAAGCGAGCGGACCCTTCCCCGGGGAGCGCTTGTCCTTCCCTTTGAACAGTTTAAAACTGTGTTCCAGTTTTTAAAGCGCCTTGTGTCCAACTACCAACGGGAAATTTGGGCGGTCTTGTTTTCAATTTCCGAAACGAAGCGCTCGGCGATTCCAATCGAGGACGCGGCGGAACAACTTTTGGACGCAATAAAAAGTTCTTTGAGGCAAAGCGACGTGGTTTCCCAAAACGCCAAAAACCAGTTCATGGTTCTACTGCAAGAAGTGGAATCGTCAAACATTGAAATTGTCATAAACCGCATCATGGAAAAATGGGAAGCCGCCGACGCTTCCGCGATGTTCACAGTCAAGAGCGAACTTGACGCCGTCAAGCGCGCTTGAACAAACACCAGGGCCTCCGCATTATATATTTCT
>DFDV01000004.1:6278-7306 GCA_002369025.1 Treponema sp. UBA3819
GCATTTGTTTTCCTGAAATTGACAGACTCCTTGTGCAGGCCATTTTCTACACCCCAATGAGAGCGCATTGCCTGGCAGGCTTTACCGGCATCTGTTAATGACATGATGAAAAATCTTGTTTCTGACGATTCTTTTCCGGTTTTCTTTTCTGTCCTGTGGCATCTGACCATGCCGACGGCTTTTAGATTCGGCCATTCAGCTTTGCCTTCGAGCCATTTAATATTTGTACATAAAAATCCTTCCCTTTTTTCTATTCTTCCGTGTCCGATTTCTAGTTCGCCTTCATATTTCTGAATCTTATAGCGTTCGCAGTATTTTTCATCAAGCTCATGGCTTGTGAAGAAGTCTTTCACGTCGTCATGTATTTTTTCCTGATTCCCCTTGAGCGAGAATACATAGTCTGATTTTTTCTCCGCGATTTTTCCGGCGATTTTTTTTCTGGCAGCCCATACATCGCGCAAGCGCGATGTTTGCGTTAGAAGTAGCTATTGACGTTTGCGCTTGTGCGCATATGCATCGCATCTACCGTCACTATGACCCCCTTCAAATCAAGAAGCTCAAGGAGTTCAGGGATTGCCGTAATCTCATTCGATTTTTCCTCTGTTTTTATCTGACCGAAACACACTCCCAGCCTTGAAGCCCATGCGCTGACCATATGAACTGCCTTGTGTCCCGTTCCGTTTTCCGTCAGCGCCCTGTATTCGGAGCCGCATTCCGTCTTTCCGTCAAAAGCAAGCACGTCTCCTTCTTTGATTTTGTTTCCGAAAACATGTTTTGCATATTCAATGAATACTTTTCCCAGCTGCCCGGTGTCGATTTTTGCCAGTACACGCAGGATTGTATCTGCGCTTGGTATGCCGTTTGCAAGAATGAGATATTTTTTCAGCACATTTACGCTTAGTTCCGCGTATAAATGTATTGATTCTATGCTTTTGTATCCGCAAAGCACCCGAAAAATACAATCATCAGTATATCGACAAGACTATGCTTCTTGCATCTGTCTATCCGGCTGTCATTTATTGTTTCCA
>DFDV01000004.1:7372-7494 GCA_002369025.1 Treponema sp. UBA3819
AGATTCTTTCAAGTTCATTTCTTCCTCCAAAAGAATCTTATTATTTTTCTTAATTTTTAAATACAATACATTTTAAAGGTATTTATAATGCGGAGGCCCTGGGCGGGCTTTTTTATGCTCTT
>DFDV01000088.1 GCA_002369025.1 Treponema sp. UBA3819
AAGAGTCATTGTTGGTCAGGTAGAGCCCTTCTTTTGTGATGATGTTGATTTTGCTGTGCTCTGAAAGACTGATTTTTTTAACTGCCTCAGAAAGAGCGTCAAGAACGATGTCAAAGGCAGAAACACCGATGAGATTTCCGTTTGAGTCCAGTACATTGTAGCTTATCGTAACGATGATTTTTCCTGTGTTTACATCGTTGAAGGGTTCTGTGTAGCAGATTTTATTACGGTTTGAAACGGCATTTTTGTGCCAGAGACGGGACTGCATGTCAAAGTCATTCGGTGCTTCCCAGCCGGAATGAGAAATCAGCGTACCGCCTTCCCAAATTTGTTCAGCCGTTGCATAGTAGAGAAGGGTTTCAGGGGGAAGATCTTTACCCATGTTCTGAATTACAGCCTTCATTAAATCGCGGTCGCCGTCAAGGACTGGAATCACGTTTGAAAGATTCAGTACCATGTCGTTGTACTCACCCAGAATTCCTGAGATCTCTTCGTCCAGAGTTTCCATGGTCTGATTGACGGAATTGACGGTAGACTTGTTGAGAATGGTTCTAAAAACAAAAATATAAGAAAGGCTTAAAAAGAGTGCAACAATCAGCATGGAACCGATGGTTCCGACTAAAAGTTCGCTCTGCAGTGACATGTATTTTTTGTTTTTCATACTTTTTCCTCCATGAGTACTTATTATATTTTATTATATTTTTTTTACAAGATTTCCGTTTTCTTCCGTAAAACCTGATTTTTTCAGATATTTTTTGTGGCCTTCGGTAAAATTGACGGCAACGAGTTTTTTTACTTTTTCATTGGTAAGCCAGTTGAGCAGATATTTTTCTACGGAACTGTCACGATAGGACGGAATGGTGTAGGCAATGTGCAGGTTCAGCACGCCGTCTTCCCCGGTCTTTGCAAGGAAAAGGCCTACGGGATTTGTGTCGTGGCAGATAAGGCAGGTGTAATCATAGACAAGATTTTTATTGATGACGGGATAGAACTGCTTCATGTCCCGCTCATGGGCATCAAGAAAAAAGCGCACGAATGAATCAGACGGCGGCAGCTTGACGATAGAATATTTTCGCACATTCTTAAAGAGGCGGAAAAGATTGTAGAGATTGATGACGATAAGGCAGGCGTTAGTTATCGCTGTAGGAATGGAATTGATGAGAAGCGCATAGATAACAAAGATAATACATCCGCAGGTGTTGATGATGCGCAGTTTTACTACGGACGTCATCAGCATGGAGATGATAACCAGAAGAGAACAGAGATAACCGATCAATTCAACATACATACTAAAATTATAACAGAAGATTGCGGAAAAAGCCAAAATCATCTAAAATAAAATTATGAAAAAAAGGTGGAATTTCTTTCAGCTTATTGGATTCCTGATTTTTTGCGGCGGATTTTTCTCCTGTGCTTCCATAAAACCTGTAGCAGACAGTCCCCGCTTTGCAGCACTGACGATGGAAGAAGATGACGCCCTTACTGAAGAAAATGAAAAAAGACCACCAAACGAACTTGAATCTCCCTGGCAGCTGGACATTACTTTTCCTGACTGGGCTGTCTACCACATCCTTTCGGTAGATACGCTTGTCAGCTTTCAGATGTATCACGGGCAGGGCTCTGTCTTTCTTACGCCCAGTGTAGACTGCAGTGGCATTAAACTCTATGTAAACGGAAAAAAGATTTCCCTGCCAAAGATGACAGGCGGTCAAATCTACGAAGTGGATATTTCTTCCCGCACTCAGGACGGAATCAATACCCTGCAGGTGTCCGGCCTCAGTGCAGATGATGAGAAAAGTCAGCTGCGCGTCTGTATTCCCTATCCCACAGTGATGAAGGGCAGCCTTTCAGATTCAGGTATTCCAAAAGATGCCATGCGCCTGATTGACAAGCTGATTTCCGCTGATGTGGAAAACGGTTTTTCCAGTGCCCAACTTGCCGTGGTAAAAGACGGCCGGCTTGTCTATGAAAAATCCTGGGGCAATGTACAGACTTACGACGGCGAGGGAAAAAATGTCAGTGCAAAAGCCGTTACATCAGACACCATGTACGATATTGCCTCCGTTACAAAAATGTTCAGCGTTGCCTATGCCATGCAGTATCTGGTGGCTCAGGGAAAAGTTACACTGGAAACAAAAATCACGGATATTCTTGGTGATGAATTTGTAAATGATACGATAGAAATTGACTTTAAGAATCACGATGAGGAGCCGCTCAAAAAAATAAAGGAGTGGAAGTCTATGCTCACTGTGAGGGATGTGCTGAGTCACAGGGCTGGCGAACATCCCGGTCCCCTCTATTTCAACGATAATTATGATGCAGGCTCAGGAAGGGCAGGCGGAAAAAATCTTCTCTATGCGGGCTGGGACGGCAGTGAGAAAACCAGACAGAATACTTTGCGCCAGCTTTGCCGTACGCCTCTTACCTATGAGCCGCGCACAGACCTGGTCTACAGCGATGTTGATTACATGATCATGTGCTTTGTTATCGAAAAAATTACCGGAAAGCGGCTTGATGAATTTTTGCAGGAAACATTCTGGGAACCCCTGGGCTTAAAGCGCATCTGTTACAATCCTCTGCAGCACGGTTTTTCCAAAGAAGACTGCGCTGCCACCGAAGTAACAGGCAACAAGGGCTATGAATTTACAGGCCGCCGCGACTATGTGCTCCAGGGCGAAGTGCATGACAGCAATGCCTATTACTGCATGGGTGGTGTTTCCGGCCACGCAGGAATTTTTGCAAGTGCAAAAGATCTGGCTGTCCTTTCTTCGCTAATGCTTACCGGCGGTTATGGAGATCAGCGCTTCTTTTCCCGGGGGGTACTGGATGCCTTTACCGGCGCTCAGACAAATCTTTCTTCTGATTACGGCATCGGCTGGTGGCGGCAGAGCAATTTTGGAACTGTGCGTCACTTTGGCAGCGTTTGTCCTCCTTCTGCTTTTGGTCATCAGGGATTTACAGGTACCCTGGCCTTTATAGATCCGGAAAAAAATCTGGTTATAGTCTTTTTGACCAACAAACGCCATGTTCCCCATGTGGAAGGCGGAAAAATCCGGGGCAGCTATGCGGGAAACTATTATATCTGCGGTTCAGTGAGTTTTGTTCCCCAGATTATTGAACTGGGACTGACAATCAATCCTTCCCGTTCAGCCTGGAAGGCCCTTGCATCTGACATGGTGGAAGACATGCGGCGCAATCTGCCGGAAAATAAGAATTATGCTCCCGATGATCCCCGGGTCCGCGGCTACAATGCTGTGTTACAGGCAAAGAAAAAATTCTAGTTTTTCCTGCAGATGCCGGATTGTATTTGCAAGGCTTTTGATTTGGCGGGTTGATTTGGTTGACAAAGTTCGGCTCTAAGTTATATAATTCATAAAGTTATATGCATTAAACGACAGGAGTAGATATATGACTATTACGAAAAAGCAGAATGGCTCAGCACTTACTGTTTGTGTTGAAGGTCGTTTGGATACTGTTACAGCTCCCGACTTGGAAAAAGAAATTGCTGCTGTTGCAGACAGTGTAAATGAATTGACGGTTGATTTTGCTAAACTTGACTATATTTCTTCAGCAGGTTTGCGCGTATTGCTTTCAACTCACAAAAATTTCGCAAAGAAAGGCGGTATGACTATTACAAATGTAAATGAAACTGTAATGGACATCTTTGATGTTACAGGTTTCAAGGACATCCTGACTATCAAATAGTTTTGCCCTCTGGCAATACAAAAAAACGGTCGAAGTGAAGTTCACATCGACCGTTTTTCTTTTTTAAACTGACCTTCTGGTCAGCAGCATTTAGTTGGATTCCGCAGCGCCGGGAAGACCGATGTCCTTGCGGTACTGCATGCCGGTAAAGCTGACTGCCTTGAGTGCGGTGTAGGCTTTGTTCCAGGCGTCGTCAAAAGTGTCGCCGTGGGCACTGCAGGCAAGCACGCGTCCGCCACTGGTGACCAGGCTTCCGGAATTGTTACGGCGATCCACAACTGCACCGGCGATGAAGATTTTGGCACCAGTTGCAATAAGGGCGCTGTCGTTAATCGTGATTTCCATGCCTTTTTTATATGAGCCGGGGTATCCGCCACTGACGGCAACGGGCGCCACCTGAAAGCCTTTTTCCCAGGTGAGCTTGAAGTCTGCAAGTTCTTCGCCGGCGATTGCACAGCAGAGGGCGGCAAAATCGCTCTTCATCAGCGGGAGAACTGCCTGGGTTTCCGGGTCGCCAAGGCGCACATTGTATTCCAGAGCCTTGGGGCCGTCTTTTGTAATCATCAGGCCAAAGAAAATAAATCCACGGTAATCCATGCCTTCTGCAATCATACCCTTGAGGGTGGGCTGCAGAATGTTCTGCTCAAAGAGATCCATGGTTTCTTTAGATACATCGCTCAGGGGGCAGACGGCTCCCATGCCGCCGGTGTTGGGACCAAGTGCGCCGTCAAGGAGACGCTTGTGGTCACGGGCGGGCAGGAAGGGAACAATCGTTGCCTTGCCATTCTTTGCATTTTCCGGGGTAACGCTTACGGCAGCCAGAACGGAAATTTCAACGCCCTGGAGGTATTCTTCAATAACAAGTTTTTTGCCTGCGTTACCGACTTTACCGTCTTCCATCAGGTCATGAACAGCCTGCAGGGCTTCTTCCAGTGTTTTGGCAACTACAACGCCTTTGCCCGCCGCAAGACCATCCGCCTTGATAACAATGGGAGCGCCTTTTTTCTGCACATAGGCGAGGGCTGCATCTTTGTCTGTAAAGGTTTCGCTTTCAGCACAGGCTACGCCGTATTTGTTCATAAAGACTTTTGCCACATCTTTGCTGGCTTCAAGGGCGGCACCCTGTGCTTTGGGGCCAACGGTTGGAATGCCTGCCGACCAGAGAGCGTCTGCAATACCGTCAGCAAGAGGGTCTTCCGGGCCGATAACGGCAAGGTCGGCTTTTTCTTCCCGGGCGATTTTTACAAAGGCTTCTTTGAATGAGAGGGCTTTTGTGTCTTCCCTTTCTGAAGGATTAACGTTCCGGCATTTTCTTTCAAATGCGGTTCCGCCGTTTCCGGGGACACAGATAACTTCTTTTACAGCTGTACTTTTTGCGAGCGTATATGCAATGGCGTGCTCGCGTCCGCCTGAACCTGCAACGATAACTTTCATGCTTCCATTGTACAGAAAAGTTCGTGTGAAATCAACTTTGACGCCATAATTGCGAAGACAATTTTTTGTGCCTGGAAGGTGCGGGAAGGCTTGTAGATGTCCAGACAGATGAGGATTTTCTTGTTTTTGTCTTCGCTGCTACAGAGAATTTCCAGCGTGGAGGCAATATTGTCTTCCAGATACATGTGGAAGCGGTCTTTGTCCATGGTGTCCAGATTATTCACATTGTCCAGATGCAGGAAGTCGTAGTCATTCAGGTATTTGAGGTAGTTTTCTTTTTTGTCGTTCAAATGCTTAAGGCGGATATCAATTTCGTCTTTACCGATGATGTAGCAGGTTTTGAATTTCTTTGTTTTGCTGCTCCACTGGTAGACACAGATTTTGTGTACAGTGATATATTCCATGAGCATGTAGAGGGATTTTTCTATGTAGTCAGGCCCCTTATGGATAATCGCATCCATAATTTTCATTTCAGAAAGGGCGCCCTCCATGTAATATTTTCCGGAAGCCGTGCTGCGTTCATTTTCTTTCTGCTCAATAAGAAGTTTGCCGTGAATTTCTGGCTTGTAGATGATGTAGCAGTTGCGTCCCCGTTTTTTTGCAATGTAAAGGCATTTGTCTGCCAGTTTAAAGAGGTCGTCGTAGCTTTCTGCATTGGCCGGCGAACGGGCTATACCGATGGAACAGGTTACTACCTGGTCAGGGTCGCATGCCTGAATGCTCCACTGAATTCCCATTTTGATGTTGCGGGCTACATTGCGCACTTCTTCTTCATCAGTTTTGTCCAGTACGCAGAGAAATTCATCTCCGCCAATTCTTCCCGCAACGCCATGGTCGCCCACAGAATCCTGAATGACTTTTGCAACCGTAACCAGAACCTTGTCTCCGTAGGCGTGGCCAAAATTGTCATTGAATTCTTTAAATTTATCAACGTCAATGATGAAAAGGGCAACGGACTGTTTTGCGATGTCAATTTTCTTTATGGCCAGATCAGTTATGGACTGTTTGTTGTAGAGGCTGGTAAGGCCGTCACGTTTTTCGCTGTAGGTATTGTCAGTAAGTGCCGTATTGCGCCGGGTAACCAGACCGATTATGGAATAATTGTTGCGGGCATCAGAGCGCATGGTGGTCACCAGAAGATGGGTGCCGTCCGACAGGAGCAGACGGTACTTTTTGTTGATGACACCCTGCTCAATATCCGTAAAAAGGGTACTCAGCTGATATTTAGAGCCGTCAATCTGCGTGTTGATGTCAAAAAAATCTATAAAATTGATGATGAAATCTTCCTTGCTGCCCTTGTAAAGGTCTTCCATATCTTTTGTGCTTGTAAGGGCATATTTGGAACCGTTGTACATGATGAAGTAAGAATTGAAATTGGAAAGGAGGGCAGAATACTCACGGTTTTTGAGCATTGTTTTGTCCATCACGTCCTGGGCATAGGAAAGTTCCTGCAGGCTGATACTGTATTCTGAACTTTCTTTTTTTATTACGCGGAGAACACACTCAATTCTATTTTTTCCGACTTTAAGATTAACGACGGTATAGTGATTGCGGTTTCTGGCTTTAAAATTCTGCAAAAAGTGCTTTAAATTGTCAGCATCAGCGGCATCAAGAAAATCAGAAAGACTGATATCATTATTGGTTATGTTAAAAAGCATGGAAAAACTGCGGTTTGCCCAAGTGATATTCAGGTCTTTATCAAGAGAGAATTCTACATCGCTGATTCGTCTTTTTTGTGTTTTAGCCATTGATGATTTTTCTTACATAAAATTATATCACAGTTTTGTTTAAATGTAAGATTTTAAAGTGGAAAATACAAATCTTTAACGAAAAATTATTATTTTCGCTTTTCCGTATGGTTTTTTATGTGAAATACCGATAATATAAGAGAAGTATTGTTTTTTTTGTGGGGAATGGAAATATGAAAACAATCGGAATAAAACTGGCAGACGGCACATTTTATCCAATCCTTGAAGAAGGAGAGGCAAAGTCCCGTGCGCTTGACGTAACCACCGTAAAGGATAATCAGACAAAAGTACAGATTGACCTCTATCGTTCTGAAAGCGGTTCCATGGAAGACGCTGAGTATGTGGATACGCTGGAAGTGACAAACTTAAAGCCTCATCCCAACGGCGAACCGGATCTGCATCTGTCTGTGAGCATTGACGAAAATAAGGAACTCAAGGCAGAAGTTATTGATGCAGAGACTGGCAAAAAAAGTGAAGTACAGGTTCAGCTGGTTTCCCGCACGCTGGCAGAAAGAGAGTCTGCCGATGTTGATTTTTCCCTTCCCGAAGCCGGTGCAGTTGCCGCAGGTCTTGCCGCCACAGGAGCCGCCGCTGCCATTGCATCTCAGCCTGAAGAAGACAAGACTGACGAATTTATTACCGATGATTTTTCATTTGACGACTTTACCGACAATGAATTTGCTTCAAAAGAGCAGGAAAAGGCCGCTGAAGACAGTGCAGTGGCAGAAAAAGAAATTGATGCTTCCGCCGCAGATGAAAATGTAGCGGCAACCACTTCTCTGGACGATATCACGCTGGATTTGCCACCGCTGGATGATTTTGATTCCTTTGGAATTGACACTCCTGCTGACACTGCTGCAGATACGACAGTCACTGAAAGCACAGACGCTGCTGACCAGACTGTGACAGCTGATTCTGCAGAAAATGATGCTTTTACGGCTGATGACATGTTCGATATGCCTGCAGAAAGCCCTGTAGATTTTGCCACAGAAAGTGCCGGCACAGAAAGTTTTGACACAGATGCGACTCTCACCACAGACGAGACCATCACTACAGAAGAAACTCCCGCCACAGAAGATATTACTACTACAGATGATATTTCTGACAAATCTCTGGACGACATTTCCCTGGATCTGCCAGACTTTGACGATACCGAATTTGACCTGAGTTCCCTGGACGCTCCGGCAGAAAGCCCCGCCACAGAGACGATGGACCTTCCCGCAGAAGAAAAGACTGAATCAACAGAGACTTTAAACGAAACGGATTTTTCTCTGCCCGATTTTGATGAAACTCCAGCTGACACTGCATCTGACAGTGCAGACGAAACTTCATCAGATACAGAGACCACCGGCATCAGCGGCCTCTTTGACGATCCCATTTTTGACAATGATGACTTTACATCAAAGGAAACAAAGTCTGCCACCGCTACTACTGCTGCCGCAGGTTCTGCAATGGACTTCTCAGACCTCTACGATGAGGAAACCCTTGCCGGAGAACATTCTACTTCCTATGACGATGAGGCAGAAGAAGTCAAGCGCAAGACACGGGTGCCTGTTGTCATCTGTGTTGTATGTGCCATAATCTGTATCATCGCCACATTGCTGGTTCTCTTTGTCATTCCGTCAAAGTATAATCTCATTAAGTCACGGAACACCAGACATAACGGTGAGGAACTGGTAAAGACTCAGAAAGAAGTTACGCTGGATGCAACGCCTGTGGAAGAAGTGACCGTACCTGAAAAAGAAGCAGAGCCGATTCCGGTGGAAGAACCGGAGCCAGAAGTTCCCTCTGTTGTAGAAACGACTGATGCACAGGAAGACAAGATTATCGTTGCTCCCAAGCCAGATATCATTCCGGTACCGGCAGAAAAGCCGAAGGTTAAGAAAGATGTACGCTACCGGATTAAATGGGGCGATACCCTCTGGGATATTTCTGATTCTTACTACAAGAATCCCTGGAAGTATCCCAAGATTGCCCGCTACAATGGCATTAAAAATCCTGACCTTATCATTTCTGGAACAGACATCCTGATTCCCGAAGAGTAAGATAATTCCGGCGGCTGATAACTGGTGAAAAAACACGCTGTATTTTTACTGATACTTCCTCTTGCCTGCTTTTTCTGCTCATGCAGTCCATCGTCGCCACAACATCAGTTTAAGAAAGAAGCTCCATACTACATGGGTCTGTATGCGGCGGACAAAAACAACGAAAAGGAAGCCCTGAGGCTTTTTAAGGAAGGTCTGCGCAAGGGAAACGAAGAAACCCGCCGCCGTTCTGCCGAGGCCCTGACCAGACTGGGCAATATGAGGGAAAGGGTTGCCGCAAGCGAATACCTGATTTCCCAGTGGAATGATGACAATGCCCTGCTGGTTGCCTGCACTGAACTGGGCAAAGACAATGAGTTTTCCGCTGTTATTCTGCACACGGAAAATATAGACATCCTGACTGCTCCAAATGACCTGGTGAGCCTGCGCATGAATGCCATGCTCAGAAAAAATGACAGCCGTTTTGAAGACGATTTATACACCTGGATGCTCAACCGGCCTCTGTCTTCCGCCCATCTGGAAATTTATGAGCGCTACCTGAACTCACTGGCAGAATCAAAAATAAAGGAAGAAAAGGCTGAAGAAATTGAAGAAACGGTAAATCTTGCATTTTCGGAAGCCAGCCCAATTCGTCCCATCAGTCTGGATGACCCTGAAGATGAACCGGTAATGACTGCCCGCCAGCAGCTTATGGACTACCGTGCTTCAGTTCAGCGCCGGCGTTATTATGCAGCCTTTACCCAGATTCAGAAAATTGTCGGCTTATGCAAGGAAAATGACATGGATCTGCCGCCCATGATTGTTTCTGACATGGGAAAATCGGCTTTGTATGGAACCACAGATTATTATTCCGCGGCCCTTCAGTTTGACCGCCTGAGCCGGGAACTTGACGGAGAGGCCCTCTTTTTTGCTTCTTTTTATGCCGGCCGCCTTTATGACAAAACCGGCCGCTATCCTAATCAGGCAGTCAGCCGCTTTAGAAATGCAATGGAAGCTACCACCATGGATGCCCGCTTTGACAATGCCCTCTGGTACATGCTTACTGCCCAACTCCGCATCTCAACTGACGACATCATTTCATCGCTAAAAACCTACTGCCAGATGATGCATGATAAAGCCTACTTTGATGATTTTTTTGAATCTCTTTCCGTTCTTCTGCTTTCCCACCAGAAGTGGCAGGATTTTTATAAGGTCTGGCAAATTATTGAAGGAAAATCTTCGGAAGAAACCTTCTGCAAATACGCCTACATAGCAGGCAGACTTCTGGAAGACGGACTGATTCGCAATGAAACCGGACTGCAGACCCGGGAAGCGGTAGCAGCCTTTACCCGTGTACTCAGCGGGGGAGCCAGCCTCTATTACAAGGTGCTTGCTCTGGAGCGGCTGAATGTTACTGACAGGGAATTTATTGAAACTACCCTTTGCGCCCCGGTGAGCGAGAGAACGATTGCCGTAAACCCTGATGCAGAGCGGCTTCTTGCGGGATATGCGGCATTCGGCTTTCCCCAGAAGATTTATGATGAGTGGCTTGTTCACCGCAAGGGTATTGGCATTGATGTCTCCATGCAGGCAAGCCAGTTCCTGAACGAATGCGGTTCCTTTAACAAAAAATTCAATGTGCAGAGTCTTCGCATTGCAAGCCGGGCAAAAAACAATGCCACGGAAAAAATCCCCCACCACCTGCTTGAACTGACATTCCCGCGTTTTTTCAGTGAGCAGATTTCAAGTGCGGCGCATGAATATGATTTGCCCGAGTATCTTTTATATGCCCTTGTCCGCAGCGAAAGTTTTTTTGACGCAGATATTTCAAGTAATGCCGGAGCGCAGGGACTCACTCAGCTGATGGAAAGTACGGCTGCAGATATTGCGCGTAAACTTCGCATAAGTGACTACAATATTCTTGACCCCGCAATCAATACGAGATTGGGCGCATTTTATCTAAAAGAACTGATTGAACGAAACGACAGCGCAACCATGCTTGCCCTCTTTGCCTACAATGCGGGGCTGACCAATGTGCGTGAGTGGGTGCGCATCGCCAGAAGGGACTGGCATGAAACGGGAAAAATGCCCCACCGCATTACCGGAATCAGCATGGATTTGTTCCTGGAGACCCTGCCTTATGACGAAACCCGTGAATATGGCAGAAAAATTGTGTCATCAGCGGCTCTCTACGGCTATCTCTACTATAACAAAAATCCCGCAGACATGGTGCGGGAACTGATGGATTAAAATCTCTTTTCGCGGTTTTTCGGGCAGATTATTTTACCACTGCACAGTCCATTTTTTTTCTTCATTAAGCGTCAGAATTTCACCCAGTTTAGCCTCTACATCTTTTTTCTTTTTGCCGTCAGGTGAGGCGAGGGTGATAAGGAGACTTCCCTGTGTGATTTCATCTGCAAATTTCTGTCCGTAGACTGATGAAAGCAGCTCTCCGTATTGGGAAAGAGTCATATTGTCGTCATTGAGGGCGGGAATCATCATCAGGTCAAAATATGCCTGGAATTCTTCATCCAGCATGGCGTACAGTGCCTGGAATTGTTTTGGACCCAGTGCAAGTGAAAGTGAATTTTGTGTGCGGAAGAGGATGCCGGCTTTTGCAAGGGCACTTTTTGAGATGCCCGCAATATTTCCCCTGGCAGAAACCGTACCCGTGTCAGGCGTGCTGGCAGTGACATTGATAAAGCCGGCTGCTTCCATTACAGCGGAGATGTTTTCCTTGCTGAAAAGCGTGGTGTTTTCAGTATTTCCGGAATCTTTACCGGAGATTGACTGCATCATGGATTTGAATGTTTTTTCCAGCAGGGGAGAAAAGCCTGTTTTGAGGGTCAGGCTTGCGCCGTCTGCTCCGTTTGCCTGAATTGAAATGGAAGGAGTACAGGCAGAGCAGAAAATTATCAGAGTCAGGGCAGAAAGGGCAAGAGAAAAATAGCGTAGTAAAGTCTTCATATTTTTAAAGCACATTGGCAAGGGGTAAGGTTACACGGACACCTGTAGAAAAGACCAGTCCGGAAACAAGACTGTTTTTGAGTGAAAGGGCAGCCCCGTTTGTCTGATCAAATACGCTGTAATGGATGTCCTGCTGCAGGGAAAGTTTGACTTTGCCCGCGGTGATTGAAGGTGTCTGCCAGCACATGCCGATGATACCCGGAAAAATTGACTGGTCAATGGTGACATCATCGTCTCCGGGAAGTTTTGCCGTGCCCAAAGAAAATACCGGTCCGACAAAAAGCCTGAAATATTCGCCAATAGTAAGGCTTGCAATAAGTGGCAGCTGCAGGGTTCCGGTGCCGGCATCGTAGCGAATCATGGTTCCCAGACCCGGACGGATAGCATTGCTGTCGTACATGACATGCAGCATCGTACTGACACCCCGGGCATTCATCCTGAAGCTGGAAGCCGTGTAAAAGTTCCAGTCAAAATTGAGCGAGGCATCGAGAATCAGTTTTTTCAGAAAGCCCCTGAAACCGCTGTTATGTGCTCCTTTGTCGCCGGCTGAATCTGCAGGGCTGGCGGAGGCAAGTTTACCGGAAGTGGATTCAGAGCCTGCGCTGGCCGAAGAATCTGCAGATTGTTTATCAAGGGTAGAGTCTGCGGCTCCCGCTGCTGAGGGCAAAAATCTTCCTGTCTGGTAGTAATGATTTTTCCAGTAGCTTTCTTTGAGGGAAGAAAGAATGACACCGCTGTTGGGACCGTCACTTGCTGCATTGATAAACTGACCGTTTCCTGCGTAAATGCCTACATGCGAAACTGAGCCGTCTCCCGTTGTCCTGAAAAACACAAGGTCTCCGATTTCACGCTTTGAGTCGTCAATAATCGTGCAGTAGGAATACATAGCCTTTGTCTGGCGTGGCAGCTGAACTCCTATTGATTCACGGGAACAGGCAAATACCAGACCTGAACAGTCAAAGGCATCAGGACCAGTGGCTCCACGCACATAAGCCTTACCGATGTAGCGTTTGGAGTACTCCACAAAAGTTTTGCGCATAACGGCAGCTTCTTCTGCACTTACGGAATTGCTTTGAGCACAGACCTGGGGTACTAAAATCACCAGAAAAAAGAGGATAATCAAAAAAATCGGCGTTTTCTTCATATTTAAATTATCGGAGTGCAGTGCGTTTACATTCAGAATAATTTTTTGTAAAATATTCTGGTAGTATACGATGATACAGAATTTGATTTTTGATTTGGACAGAACCCTTTATCCCGCAGATACCAAAATGAGCGAGGACATTTCATACCGCATTAAGCGTTTTGCCTCTGAATTTTGGGGACTTGATTTTGAAGAAGGGGCTCGTCAGCGGGCAGAGGCTGTAAAGGAATACGGAACTACACTTGACTGGCTTGTGACGGCGGGCGGTTTTGCTGATATAGAAGCCTATTTTGCCGCCATTCACCCGGCAGATGAATGCAGTGGTCTTTACGAAACGCCCGCCCTGCGCCCCCTCCTGCAAAGCCTGCCCCAGAAAAAAATGATTCTGACCAATTCTCCCTATGAACATGCCGACCGCGTACTGAAATTTCTGGGCGTTCGCGATTTGTTTGATTCCATCTGTGATATTCGTGCCAACAATCTGAAGGGCAAACCCGCCGCCAGCGCATTTAACAAGGCTCTTGAAATGTGCGGAGGCAGTCTGGAAGACAGCATTTTCCTTGATGATGCCGAAGGCTATACTGACGGCTGGGCAAGGCTTGGCGGCACCGCAGTTCTCGTCTGTCCCGAAGGCAAGCGCCTCCACACCCCCGGCCTTCCCGGCAAAACCTACTGGATAAAAGACATCTACGCCCTCCCATCCCTCCTTGAAAAACTCTAATTGCGCCTTTCCTGCCCGCTCCAAACACGGCTGATTGACGAAGCCCTGCCCTTTACGATAAAATGTATCTCACTTGGGGGCGTAGCTCATCTGGTAGAGCATTTGGTTCGCAATCAAAGGGTGGTCGGTTCGAGTCCGATCGTCTCCAAACGAAGGTTTCTGTATAAGCGGAAACCTTTTTTGTTTTAAATAGAAATATCGGACTCGAACCGACCTCCGAAGTGAGCGCGGAAAAATACAAGCAGGTGCGCCGTATTTTTCCGAAAAGGCGACAGATAAGCTGCCGCCGTCCAAATTCGCTTTCTCAATTTACTTTTTTGAAAATCTGCACTACACTTGCGGTATGAATTTTCTGGAACTGAAGGACGTAACTTTTTCATATCCGCCTGTGGAAGGCGATCTTGATGAAAATGGCAAACAGATTGTACCGCCCCTCCTGTGGGAAGGCTTTTCCGCTGACTTGCCCGGCGGCTTTGTTCACCTTGTCGGACCAAACGGCTGCGGTAAATCCACGCTTCTGCTTTTGGCGAGCGGCCGCCTTGCACCTGTGGACGGAAGTGTATCGCTTCTGGGAAAAAATCCCCAGGCCCTTTCTGAAGAAGAGCGCAATCTGCTTGCCTCTTTTATCTATCAGAACATGGAATTTGAAACTGACGAAAAAGTGGAAAATCTTTTGCAGCAGGTATACGCAAATGGTGCCCTCAAGGCATCTGCCGCTCCCATCCGTTCAGAGGGCGGACACAAGGATTTGCTTTCAGAAGTTGTGGAAATTTTTGAACTGGGCGGCGTTTTGAATCATCCGCTTACGGGCCTGAGCAAGGGCGAAATTCAGCGGGTTCTTCTGGCTTTCAGCATTTTGTATGGCAGCAAGTCAATTTTTATGGATGAGCCCATGTTTGCCATGGAATTGCCGCAGAAAGAAAAAAGCCTTGCCTACCTGAAGGATTTTGTTGCAAAAACAGGCACGACAATCTATCTTTCCATGCACGATCTGGATTTGACCAGAAAATATGCAGAAATGGTGCTTTTAATCTATCCCAATCACGACATGGATTTGGGAACTCCCGAGGAAGTGCTTACTAACGAAGATTTGGAAAAAGCCTATGGAGTGCCGGCAAGCATGCTGAGGGACGGTGAAGAATACACCCGCAATCATCTTAAAGAAGTGAGCGATTTGCTTGGTGCAAAGGAGACCCGTTAAGAGTCTCCCTGCCATGCCGCTTTGCCGGCTGCTAGAACTGAGTTTCGTCCGGGTTTCTGGCCAATCTGATTTCAAGGTTTTCCAGTTCTCCGATGGCCTTGCAGTCTTCTTCTTCCAGTTCAAAGTCAAAGACGCGGGTATTTTCCGCAATGCGATCTGGGGTAACGCTTTTGGGAAGGGGAAGATATCCCTGCTGCAGACTCCAGCGGATGCAGATTTGAGCGATGGATCGGTTGTATTTTTTTGCCAGTTCATGCATAAAGGGATTTGAGAAGATTCCGCCGGTTCCCAGAGGACTGTAGGCTTCCAGAACCATGTTGGAACGGCGGCTGAATTCTACAAGCGCATCCTGAGTCTGTCCGGGGCAGAGTTTAATCTGGTTTACCATGGGAGCAATTTTTGCAGTCTTGGAAAGTTCAGTGAGGTGGCGGCCGTAAAAGTTACTTACGCCGATTGCCCGGAACTGTCCCGCTTCGTATGCTTCTTCTATAGCCTTCCAGCTTTCAGCATTTTTTTCTGCCCAGCAGTCACGGAATTTCAGGGGATTTGGCCAGTGAATCAGATAGAGGTCCACATAGGAGAGCCCCAGTAATTGCAGGGATTTTTTGATGGCTGCTTTTGTTTCGTCATAACCATGGTCATCGTTCCAGAGTTTTGTAGTGACAAAAATTTCTTCACGCTTTACATTGTGTTCCTTGCAGAAATCTTTGATGGCGTTACCAACGCTTTTTTCATTTCCGTAT
>DFDV01000095.1 GCA_002369025.1 Treponema sp. UBA3819
CATACAACAACAAAAATATTTGAAATTTCAAACGGAAAGTGGGAGGAAAAATAGATGACCAGCGAAGCAGACATCATGCGCGCATCAGATATGATTACACGCGTATTCAAAAATATTTCTCCTGATGATGTACAAAACAGTACACAATTGACAAACAGCTGGCGTACTACGGTAGAAAGTATTTCGCGGAACGGACCAAAACTCGCTGCACATTCCCATATTGTGGATTTAAAAAACGGAATTCTTTTAGTGGAAGCCGACCATTCCGGATGGATACAATTGCTTCAGCTACATCAAAAATATATTTTAACCGGATTGCGCCGCCTGAATAAAAACATAACGATAGAATCTCTTGCCTTCAGACTGGCAGGAAGTAATGCAGCACTGGCAGATGCTGCTCCAGTAGATATTGAAAAAGAAAAAAACTGGCTGCAGAAAAAATTTGATGACGAAGAAGAAGCTCTAAAAAAAGCCGGTTTTAACAAGAATTCACAGAATTCAGCAAAACTTCCCCAAGAATTGCAGAATTTGTTTGATAAATTCAAGTCTGAAATGTTGACCAATCAATCGTAAATTTGCTAAAATCTACCCTACACTACCATAGGAAAAATTTTAAGGTGAATTGCTCATTCACCTGATAATATAAGGAGAATGTTCTATGAAACGAACATACCAGCCCAGTAAAGTTAAGAGAAATAGAAAATTTGGTTTCCGCGCTCGCATGGCTACTCGTGGTGGTCGCATGGTGCTTGCTCGCCGTCGTGCAAAGGGTCGCAGAAAGCTCACTGTATCTGACGAGAAGAAGCCTTACTGATGACACATTCTCAGCGTTTTACTCGCGAAGAGCGGGTAAAACGATCTGTAGAAATCAAGAATCTATTTAAAAACGGGAACAGGGTGAGTGTTGCAGGAGCAAAGTTATTCTTTTTGCCAAACGACCTTCAGTTCAATCGAATTGGATTTCCTCTGCCCCGTGGTTATGGCAATGCGGTTCAACGGAATCGGTCTAAGAGACTGAGCCGGGAATCGTACCGCTTCATAAAAGCACACCTGAACACCGGATATGATATGCTGTTTTTGGTGTATCCCTCTTCCGAAAAATCTTCGTTCCATTCGCGGTGCGCTCAATTCCAGACATTATGTGAAAAGGCCGGACTTTTAAAAAAACAGACCGTGGAAAATGAGTAGCATGAAAAATCTTGTGTCAAAAATTTTATGTTTTTTTATTCGTCTGTATCAACTGTGTATTTCACCTTTGTTTCCGCCATGCTGCAGATATTATCCGACGTGTTCCCACTATGCGATAGAAGCCCTGCAAAAATATGGTGCAATTAAAGGCAGTGCACTGACAATAAAACGTATTGCCCGCTGTACACCCCTGCATGCCGGCGGATACGATCCTGTTCCGTAATAAGAAAACTGTACCAGAAATTATCAGAAAAATTTATGGGAGAAAAAGTATAAATGGAAAAAAATACCCTTTGGGCAATTATTTTATCAACAGCAGTACTGATTGTGTTCTTTGGTCTGCAGGCAAAATTCATGCCGAAACAGCAGCCCGCACAGCAGACAGAACAGGTTTCTGAAGCAACAGAAAAAACATCAGAAAACAGCGCCGAGCAGACAGCAGAAAAAGATCTGTCTGTAAAAGCAGAAAACCCGCTGATGCAGGAATTTGTTTCTAATGTAGAACAAAAAGAAGAAACCTTTACCATTACCACAAACAAAGTAAAAGTAACCTTTACAAATCGTGGCGGTGATATCATCAGTTATGAACTGCTTGAGCACATGGATACCGATACTGGTAAGGGCGTAGAAATGGCGGACAATGTGTATGAAAACAACCGTGCATTTGCCCTTTCTTTGGGAGGAACAAAAAATCTTCCGCTGAATGCAGTATTTACTGCCCGCAAAATTGACGATTATACCATCGGCTTTTTTTACACAGCACACAAAATGGTAGACGACAATCTGCAGAAAGATTTTACAATTGTAAAGACATATTCATTTAAGCCTGATGAATATACATTCAAACTGGATGTTACCATTGACGGAGAGTCTTCATTCAATGGACTGAATTTTGACGGTCTTGCATATTCACTCAGAACATCACCTCAGGTGGGACCTCATTACAATCGCAAAGTAGACCGCTATGATGTGCGTCAGTTTATGTCATACTCTGGTGAAAACTACAAGAAAATCATTCTGAGTGAAAATCAGCAGAAGACCTATGACAAGAGCTGGATTTGGGCAGGCATTGCAGGAAAATATTTTGAAATTCTTGTAATTCCCTCAGACCCGTCAAAAATGGCAAATGAAGTAGAATATTCCAGCAAAATTGAAAACAATAATTATGCAAACGCACAGGCTCGCTTTAGCCGCCTGCCCATTGGTGCGGGACAGACAACAGATACATATTATGTGTACATCGGACCGCGCAGTGAAAAAGAACTGGCAAAATACAATGTTGAAGAAAATAATGCATGGAAATTAAGCGGATTAAAACTGGGAGAAAGCCTGGACAGTTCCGGATTCTTCAGCTGGCTTGAAGTTATTTTGAAATTCCTTTTGGAGCAGATTTATAAGCTGGTTAAAAACTGGGGTGTAGCAATCATTATTTTGACGGCTCTGCTCAAGTTTGCAATGTTCCCTCTTACCCGCAAGACTGCACTTGGTACGGCAAAAATGCAGCAGATTCAGCCTCAGACACAGGCATTGCAGGCAAAATACAAGGATAACCCGCAGAAGTTGCAGCAGGAACAGATGAAGCTCTACAAGGAAATCGGCTATAACCCGATGGCAGGATGTCTTCCGATGCTGTTTACCTTTATTATCCTGTACGCAATGTACCGCCTCTTTAACAACTATTTTGAATTCCGCGGAGCATCATTTATTCCGGGCTGGATTCCTGATTTGTCAAAGGGTGACAGCGTAGCAACATTGCCATTTGAAATGCCGTTTGGTTTTGGAAATCAGTTGCGCCTGCTTCCGATAATTTATGTAGTTTCACAAATTCTGTTCAGTAAGTTTACACAGAACGGCGGAACGGCAAGCGCAAATCAGTCACAGATGAAGATTATGATGTACGGAATGCCACTGGTATTCTTCTTCATTTTCTATAACGCGCCGGCAGGACTTCTGCTTTACTGGATTGTAAGTAACGTAATCCAACTGGCACAGCAGCTCTTTATTAATCATTCAATGAAAAATAAAGGACCGCAGCTTGTTGTAGCAAAAAAAGGAAAAAAGACAAAATAAAAATTTACTTGGCAGAAAATGCTGAGTGTTAAGAGGTATATATGACATACGAATTTGAAGGAAAAAATGAAAAGGAAGCTATTGAAAAGGCTGCCACAGAACTGGGACTCGAACGAGATCAGTTTGATGTAGAAATTCTGGAAACACAGAAAAATACCCTTTTCAAAAAAGGATATGTGAAAATCCGTGTTCACACACTGGGTGAACAGCCCCATGCACATGAATCAGAAGAATCTTATGTGGCACCGGTAACTCATCGCGCTGTAGCAAATCCGCTTCCCCAGGATGAATTTGAACAGAAGCTTCTGGACTTTGTATCTGAAGTAATTACCAGAATGGGTTATGAAGTTACTGTAGAAGTTCTCTTCCGCGAAGAAAAGAAAATCGGTATTAAGCTGACTTCTGCATCTTCTTCTATTCTGATTGGACGCAAGGGAAAGAACCTGGACGCAATGCAGCTGCTTGCAAATGTATATGCAGGAAAACTTGGTCGTGAAGATGTACGCGTTATTCTGGATACAGAAAACTATCGCGTACGCCGTGAAGAAAATCTGGTTCACCTTGCTTACACAACTGCAGACAAAGTACGCTCATCACGCACATCAATTCTGCTTGAGCCGATGAATCCCTTTGAACGCCGCCTGATTCATACTACCCTGAATGATTTTACAGACATTGAAACTAAATCAGAAGGAGATGGTTTGTATAAGCAGGTACGCGTTATTTATAAAGGCGCATACTAAGGATATATAATGATAAAAACAAAAAAACTGTGCATTCTGGGGATGATGACATTGATGTTTTCCACAGGATTTGCACAGGAAGTTGGAGCGGATATGATTGCACCAGAATTGCTTTCTGAGATAATGGCAAAAGGTATGGTGCATCAGGAAACAATGGATTTTTCCTTCTACCCAAAAACAGCTCTGGCAGAAAAGGCCACGACTACTTGGGAACAGGAGGAAGAACCCAACTATTCTGCAGAAAATCTTTATTATCTGAAAAAAGATACGCTGATTGCAAACAGTGCCAATAAAGAGACTGCAGATACTTCCCTTGACACAGTTGCAAAAGTCATCCGCTCTATTTCTAAAATGAAAGGCATGCAGTATTATTCCAACGGCGATAAAAAATGGGAAACGCTGTATCACAGTGCATACATGATAGAAAACGAAAAGTCAAAAAAGCAGATTGCTGACCAGACAGAAGGTAATGCAGACGGAAAAACATATTTTTGCCTTCTGGACGATAATTCATTTGGTGACGGTATTTATCAGCTTGACTATCAGCAGACAGAGAATGAAGTGTCATTATGCCTGACGAATGTGGAATCTCTAAAGATGGCCATGTTCAAAGGCGTAAAACCGCGCTATATGAAAATCAATCTTGTAGTAACAGATATCGGAGACGCCTATCTGGTCTACATGGTTGTACAGGCACGGTACGCAAAAATTTCCTTTTTGGAAAGCCGTATCCGTCGTTCACTGGGAGCACGCGTTGACGCAATCTATAACTGGTTTAAGTTTCAATTCTAACGAACGATAGTTTGTAAACGAACGTTTGTTAGGAAAGGAGTATTAGGAATATGAAAAAATCATTGTTTGCGGCGGTATTCTGCTGCTTAACGATTGCATTTGGGGGTTGTAAAGACATGA
>DFDV01000036.1 GCA_002369025.1 Treponema sp. UBA3819
AGTTCTTCGTTACCAATTTTGTAGGTTACTCTTTCTACTGCCATTACACGCTCCGCTTATTTGCGCAAGCCGAGCTCTTTAATGAGAGAGCGGTAGAGTTCGAGATCACGACCCTGCAAGTATTTCAGCAGCTTTCTGCGCTGACCAACTGCCTTGAGCAGACCGCGAGAAGCGCCTGTGTCTTTCGGGAAGCGCTGTTTGTGAGCGGTAAGCTGTTTGATGCGTTCAGTCAACAATGCGATCTGAACTTTTGTGTTGCCGGTGTCTGAATCATTTGCACCGAATTTGCCGACGATAGCAGCTTTTTCTTCTTTTGTAAGTGCCATTACTTACTCCTTAAAATATATTTTCCCCTGAATTGCCAAAAAAACAGACCTGCCCTTACCCTTCCTCACGGCGACCCATTGGAACTCAGCAGCATGGCGCTATCCGAAAACCAATTTTACAGCCATCAGAACGATATGAACACAACCGTATGTTTGAATGCAAACAGTGGTGTGTGCTGGCGTGGTCTTTTCACCGCGACCAGACAGTTGTATCGAAAAGATACCATTTCTATTATAGTAATATGCTCGGAAAAGTCAATGTAGGGGAAGTAAGAAGAGGAAGCACAGATGAACGGGGATTAAGAGGGATGAGGCACAGATATAGCATCCGTGTCCAATCTGCACCCATCCGTGTGCATCTGTGTCAAAATATTTTTAGAATGACACAGTTCCTTTGAGCGTAAGGCAGCTCAGGTCGTGATAGGTGCCGTAGAGACCGGCTTTATCAGGACCTTCAAGGAAGATATTTCCAATCAGGGCAAGTTTTATGGCGTCGGTCAGGCTGTACTCTGCGGACAGCTGCGTAGTAGAAGACAGTTCCCTCAGGTCAAGGAAGGCAAGACCGGAAAGAGAAAGCGTGTCATTCAGGAGCATTTTTTCCACTGACAGGCTGGCCTGGTGGCGATAATTTTTGCGGTTAAGGGCCGTATCGTCTCCAAAGACATAATCGGCAATGTACTGGGCAGAAAGAGTCCAGCCACTGCCGGGAGTCCAGTCAAATCCGCCCAGGCCGACCAGCTGGTGATGACGCTCCGCAGCCGAAAAGGATTTTCCTGCTGCCTGCTGTCTTGCCTGCCATTCATTTGCAGTCTGCACATAGCGGCGGGGAAAATATGCGCTTTCAAAACGGAAGACAAAATCTCCTGCGGGAATGGCAGCATCAAGGCCAAACATGGTCATGCGCTCATAGCCGCCCGTCACATTCACTTTTGCCTCGGGTATGACGGTATAAGTCATAAAAGGCAAATCATCCCATCCGTAAAAGGCATAGAAGGACAAATCCAGAGCAGAAAAATACAGGCTTACCCTTGCCGCATATTCACTGTTTGCCAGAGATTTTTCCGGTAAGTCAAAATCATCATAGCGTTTTGGAGTGACAAGCGTGTAGTTTCCGTATTTTTCCGGGAAGAGAATTTTTCTCATGGGATTTCGGGCGGCAAGAGGCAGGGTGCTGGGTGTAAAAAGCGGAATCCAGTAGGCATCTGCCTGAACTTTTTCGCCCGTGTAAGAAAGGCGGACTGCGTCTATCCCCTGTCTGCTCTCCTTGTAGGTAGAGGCAATCATCGAAGACTCATCCTGGGGACAGAGAACATCCGTAATCTGAATGCCGTCTGCCTTTCCCCAGGCCGCAATCATTCTTCCTGCACGCAGGGCCCAGAAAGAGCCGTTATAGTCAAAATATGCCTCTTTGAGTTTTATGGCAAAATGGCCGTCGTCAGTTACCAGAGCAGAAAGTCCGTTTGTAGACTGACTGCCCACTCCGTCTCCCACTAATATTGCATTAAAGCAGAAGAAACTGTCTCCAAGGCTTGCTTTTACAAGATTATCATAGAGAAGGTTTCCTACAAGAAAAGTGCCCTTGTTGTCATGCGTATTGGGAAGCCCTGCTCCGGCAAGAGCTGAAAGACTTCCCGCATAGGAAAGATCCTGCGCATACAGAAAAGTAGAAAAGCAGAAAAATAAGAATGTAGAGGCAAATGAGCGCAAGCCCCGGAATGAAGTCATTTGAGCAGCTCCCTTTCAAGGGCACTGACAGTAAAGTAGGCTGCGTCAATCGCTATGTCAAACTGCTGGTCTTTTACCTGATAGACAGTAGAATGTTTGCTCTGTACATTGGTCATGGTCATTTTCTGAATAGTCCAGTAGCCATTGATTTGGGTAATTCCTTCACAGTCCAGAGTTTTTTTCAGCTTGCCGGCCTTATCATAGTATTCACCCTGATGTACAACATAGTTTTCTTTTCCAATCCAGAGAATACGGCGGGAAATTTTGGCATTTTTATCCTTTGCAGTGTATTCCAGTTTCCAGCAGGGAACGCCCTTTACTTCTTCTTCTCCGAGAATTGCAAAGGTATCCTTTCCCATGCTGCGGTCACCAATATCATCGTAGGTAAAATCGGTACCCTGAAAGTCATCATCCTTATTGGAACCTGAAACCCGGCGGACTTTTTTCATGGCAGGAAGATAGAGCCAGCTGTCACTGTCCTTTACGCTTCCGTCAGGATTATCGGGATATTCAAAGTTTAAGTAGCTTACACCGGCTACATCTTTTGGCGTTCTGAAAACCATTACGGATTTTTTTGTCGTACCTTCCTTCATCATATAGGAGGCAACATCCCTGACCCGGCTTTTTCCGTTTTTATCAATAAGAGTCATGGTTGCCGTAGAAAAAGATGTCTTTCCGTCAGGCAGGTCATGTACCTTCTGGGCTATTTCACGGGCAGACTCTGCAAAGACTGAACTTCCCGCAGCAAGCAGGAATATTCCAAAAATAAGATGTGTTGCTTTCATACGAATTCAGCGCTCCTTCTGTTAGTTAATGCTAACATGAAATATATCATCATTTCTTAATTCTGACAAGATAGAGCAAGGCAGGAGTCAGGGTATAATCAGCAATCAGAGCGGCAGCAAGACCGAGAACTGACAGCAGGCCGATGACAAAAAGATAATGCAGGGGACTGAACATATAGACAGCAAAAATTGCACACAGGATAAATGTAGTCATAAACATGGATTTTCCGATTTCGCGGAAGGTGGCTTCCATTGCCGTCTGATATGAGGCAGTTTTTTCCAGTCCATATTTTACATGGGTAATCAGATGAATGGTATCGTCAACGGCAATTCCCAGAATAAGGGGCATTATAGTCACCGTGGAAAAATCCAGAGGAAATTTACAGAGTCCCATGGTTGCCGCCACAAGGATGACCGGGGCAAGATTCGGAATCATGCCGATAAGCCCCATGCGTATGCTGGAGAAGGCAAAAATCAAAAGAAGGGCGATGATGATAAAAGAAAAACCAAAAGATTTCAATTCTCCCCTCACCATGCGGCCGCTCATTTCTGCATATTCAATCATGTCTCCAAGAATGACGCTTGAAGCATCGGGAAAAAGTTCCGCCAGTTTCTTTTCGATTTGCGCCACATTTTCCGTAGCCTCCTCGGTGCTGTAATAGGCCATATCAACACCAATCGAAGCTGTTCTGAACTCATCATCCATGGATTCGGAAAAATCCTTTGACATTTCTATAGAAGAAAGTTCCATCAGCTGAGCAAGGACATAAGGATCATGAGGAACCGTAAAATAGTCTTCCCTGCCCTCGTTCAGAGCCCGGTTCATTTCTTTCAGAATATCGGTAACGGATGTAACGCGGGGCTTTCCGCCAGAAATCTTTGTAAGGGAAAGACTGCCCAGATATGTTTCAAAGTCTTCCAGCCTTGTCATAATTTCAGGCTCTTTAAAAGCCCCCTCCTCTGCAAAGGAAATCATCACCGTATAGCTGTACTGATTTCCAAGCTTCTGCTTTGTCAGTTCATAGCGGGCTTTTGAATGTGGCATTTTGTCGCCGGCAATAGAAAGAATGTCAATTTTAACGCTCACCTTCAGTATAAAGGGAATGCAAGCTGCAAGAACAAGAATGGAAAGAAGAATGATAAGTCTGCGGTGTTTTTCCACCACATCTGCCCAGCGGGAAAAAGCCATATCAATCCATGTCGCTCCCTTTTCATTTGAAGTGTCAGGAGCGCGGTCTTTTCCAAAGCTGAGGAAAATGGGAATAAGGACAGCTACATACAGATAAACCGCAAGCACCACCAGAGAGGCAGTTTTTCCCATCCAGGCCACAGGCTTCATATCGACAAGTGCAAAACTGACAAGGGAGGCAATCGTCGTAATCACCGTAAAGAGAACCGACCAGCCGCACTCTTCCACCGTTTTTTCAACAGACTCTTTCCTTTTTCCTGTCCGGCGGAAATAAAGCTTGAACATGTTGATATAGTGAATGGAATAGCCGACAGAAAGGGCCATTCCCAGCAGAACAGGCAGCGTGATAAGGGCCGCATCTGCCTTTACTCCAAAATACGCCATGCCTCCCAGTACCGATGCGATTGCACCCAGGGTAGCAAGAGCCGGAATGATTACTCCCAGAGGAGTCCGCACAAAAATGAGCAGAAAAAGCAGCATGACCACAAAACCGAGCACAACCCTCAGCAGATAATCCGGATATTCGTAGATTTCATCCTGGGCATCAGAATAAGGCTGACCGCTTCCATACAGTTTGTATGAGTCAGACTGAAATTCCGGGCTCTGAAGCAAATCGTTAAGGGCATAGCCGACTTTCAGAGACTCTTCATCCGGGTCACCTTCGTAGGGATAGAGCGTGAGCAGAATCCAGCTTTCCCGGCCGTCATCACTGACCAGTGAATTGATAAGGGCATTGGTCTTTTCACTTCCCCGCATGATAAAATCGCGCTTTGCCTGCAGTTCTGCCGGGTCTGAGGGAATTCCTTTTTCGTAGGGTCTCACAACCTCAAAGCCTTCTTCGTTTCCTACAGGAATATCAACTTCAATAAGGGAAGTCAGATTTTTTGCATAGGGAAATTCCAGCATGCGGTTTCCCAGTTCCTGAATGAGTTTGAGGCTGGATTCAGAAAAGACATCATCCGTTACGAGAAGGACAGCAAGCCCATGATTATTGCCAAACACTTCCTCGTAGCGTTTTTTATCGATTTTGATTTTGTCAGCATCACCGTACCAGCCGTCACTTCCGTTTACCATTTTGAAATGGGTAAGACCGGCTGAGCACACTAATGTCAGCAGTATAAAAAGGGCAAGAATAGGAAAGCGATATGAAATCTGTTTCTTTCCAATAAAAGCAAAAAAAGCATTGATTTTAGAAAGATTCATAAGCTTTCCCTTCCGTCTTTACAATTCAAGTGTTGCAATTGCCGTTTTAATTTCAGCAGTACCGGAGCGAAGTCTTTCCGTTGCATCCGCAACCGCCTGCTGAGCCTCCCGCATGTGACCGATTGACTGCAGCAGCATTTCGCCACCGTTATTCTGTTCTGCCACCGCCCCGCGAACCTGAGACTCCTGCTGTTTTACCTAAGCCGAAAGGTCAACGATATGGGTAAACTGTCCGGAAACTTCTTCCGTACGCTGGGAAGCATTGCCAATAAGCGTCTTCATGTTTTTGAGCACTTCATCAATGGCACGGGTCTGCTTGCTGGAATCCTCGGCAAGTTTTCTGATTTCCTGAGCGACAACCGCAAAGCCTTTTCCCGACTCTCCCGCATGTGCCGCTTCAATAGCCGCATTCATTGATAGCAGATTTGTCTGAGCCGCGATAGAATCAATCATCTTGCTCATTTCCATAAGGCCGGAAGAAGAATCTTCAATCTGGCGGACAATGGCAGTAACGTCATTCAGTCTCGTCTGTCCGACACTCGTCGCCTGCTCAAGTTCAGTTACCGCGGCAAAATTCTTTTCCAGAATGCCGTTGATTGAGCCGATATTTCCAATCATTTCTTCCACCGCAGAAGCAGAGGAGTTCACATTGTCAGTCATCTCTCCGGTAACAGAAACCAACTCCGCTACATTCTGTTCAGAATCTCCCAGACAGGCAAGGCTCTTTTGCGTCACCTTATCTATAGAAGACTGAATCTGAGCCTTAAAGTTCCGGGTCATCTGGTGCATGACATAGTAGTTGCAGTGCTCCATCTTGTTTACGCCGTTAAAAATCGCTTTTGCCATTTCACGGCAGGATGTGTAGCCGCAGGCCTGACAGTTCAGTTCATCTCTTTTCTCATATTTTCCCATTTCGTGGAAAATGCGTGTAATATCTTCTTCAGTCGGTTCCTTAAGGTGCTTTACAGATGCACTGCGGTCGGTGTAGCTACGAGTATAGATACCTTCCTTCCAGAATTCATCGATTGCGGCGTTCAGTTTTTTGAGAGACTTCTTTTTGATTTTTTCGCCGTTTGTATGCCATTCCGCACTGCGCTTTTCCATACGGCGCTCAACATAGCCCTCAAGTTCGTCAATAGGAAGGTTCTGGTTGTCTGTTCCGGCGCCACAGTTACAGCCCTTTCCGCAGTTGAGACAGTCAATCAGCTGATAGGCCGGCTTTTTACCCTTTTTGATGTCGGCGGCAAGCTGTTCAAAATATTCGTAGACTTCTGGAGCGCCTTCAATCTTGCGGGTTATCTTTTTGATTCCGGGAACAAAGCGTTCCGCCGTGCGCATAAGTCCGCCCGGTGTAGAATACAAAACGCCCCTCTCTGCCAGAGGATTATCATAGGGCTCGCGTTTAAATGCGGCAAGGTTGATATCATGTTCTTTAAAATAGGCAGAAAGAGAATGCATGGTTACGTTGTAGTCTCCCAGACCGTTTTCATCAAATTCACGGCGCTTTGCAAAACAGGGAGAGATAACTGCCACTTTGTACTGGGCATACTGGGGATAGAATTTCTTTATCATGGTCACCGTATGCGCCATGGGGCTGTCTGCAGGAGAAAGATACTGAAGCATTTCCGGGTGGTAGAGTTCAAACCAGGTGACAATAGCCGGACAGGGCTGGGCGATAACCAGTTTGGGATTATTGCGCTTAATATGCTCTACATAAGATTTGGTCGTCAGTTCCGCGCCAAAGCCTACATCAAAAACAGCCTTTACGCCGATGGATTTAAGCCAGCCGTTAAGTTCCAGGTCTTTTCCCCGGAAATGAGGAGCAACGGCAGGGGCAACAATTGCAACAATGCCCGTTCCCTTTTTAAGGTCAGAAAAGAAGGCATCGGTATCATCAAGCCCCTTTCTTGCGCCATGCTCACAGGCAGAGATACAGGCACCGCAGCCCAAACACAATTCGTGATTTACTTTTACATAATCACCGGAACCGTCATTGCAAAGTTTTGACGGACATACCGCAATACACCGATGACAGTTCACGCATTTGTCTTTATCGACAAAAATCACTGGAGTCAAATCTGATCTTGCCATCTTTATACCTCAAAATCCTATTATATTAAAAAATAATTTTCATGTATATGTGAAGGTCAGTGAAATAACGATATTTTCTTCAAGTTTTTCCTTATGAAGAAAGAGACTACCGTTACGGATTATACATTCTGCAGCTACACTTTTTCCGGTTGTTTCAGCCAGAACTGAATACTTTCCGTCTTTGGGCCACAGCTGGATTCCGCTTTTTCTTGCCTTAAAGCCGTCACCTTCGGTCGTCCATTCCCATCCTGCGCAATCAATGGAAAATGAATGGTGCAGCATGTCTTCTGCCGGGGAAAAATCTCCTTCAAGCAGGGCCTTACGGATTCGTGAAGAACTTATGCGCTTTTCTTCGTACAGAACCGGAGCCACAGCCAGGAAGGCAAAATAATGCTGACGGCTGAATTCCAGAATCTGGCTTACATCAGCCGCACCCTTATGGCCGCAGCGAAAGTCTTTTCCCTCTACCAGAAACTTCATATTGCATGTTGAAATCAGCCTGGAAAGAAAATCTCTTCCCTCCATAGCGGCAAAGTCACGGGAAAAATCAATCACTACGGCAAAGGAAAAGCCCTTCTGCTCAAAAAATGCAAGTTTTTGCGAAAGAGTCGCAACATCACCTTCATAATCAGAAGGATTTTTCAGTCCGCTGAGAGAGCGGGCAAATACAAGAACACCGGGAACAAGATTTTCCTGAGCCAGAGCCGCCTGAAAAAGGGCTTCATGCCCAAAATGAGGACCGTCAAAACTTCCAACAGTAAGGGCTGTTCCCTGCTCCTTCCATTTTGCATTAAGTCTGCCGTCAGCAATCTGCTCCCAGGAATAGACCGTAAAGTCCTTTTTGCGGGGAATGACAAAGCCATAGTTCAGCCGGCCCTTATTTTTTTCTACTACGCCCGCAAAAGCCCCTTGGGGATAAAAAACTGCAAGCTGGGCATTTTCCCCGATTTTTGTGCCGGCAGGATAATAAAAGTGTGATTTTTTGAGCGGACGACCATTTGCATATGTATTTGCCCCAAGTTCAGAAAGCCTGACCGGTATAAAGCCACAGAATCTCGCAAGATTTTCATCCATATCACGAAGTGACTGGCGGATTTTTGGAAAAAAGGCTGAGGCAGAACGGGAAGAATCTTCACTTTCCTCTTCAGATTCAGATACAGCGGCTTTTCTGGTAAGTCCAGAAATAGAAAATTCGCCTAAATCTTCTGCCCCCGCTCCGTCTTTGAGCTCAAAAGGCCCCACTCTGGTACGACGCAAGGCCGCAAGATGAGCACAGGAAGAGCAGGCGGCGGCAATGTCGCGGGCAAGAGCTCGGATGTAGGTGCCTTTTGAACAGGAAACTTCTACAAGCGCATATTTATCCTGAAAATCCAGCAGCTTTATGTCATAAATTGTAATTTTCCGAGCAGGAATCTCTGCACTTTTACCTTGGCGGGCAAGTTCACTCGCCCTCTTTCCTCCGCCAACATGAATGGCACTGTAGACAGGAGGCACCTGGTCTATTTCACCCTTAAACTGCGGCATAACGGCTTCTACCTGAGCCCGAGTTGGAATCTGGCCTGTGCGGATTACCTGTCCAGTCGGATCAAGAGTGTCTGTTTCCTTTCCGAATTCGATAAGAGCCAGATAAGTCTTGTCAAAACCTGTAATATGAGGAACAAGGCGGGTAAGTTTTCCAACAAGTACAACAAGCAGACCGTCCGCAAAGGAGTCAAGCGTACCAGTATGTCCTACCTTGCTGGTAGACAAAGCCTTTTTGATTGAAGAAAGAGAAGAAAAACTGGTTGCCCCCGGAACCTTTGCAAGCAATACGATTCCCGAGGGTGCTTCGCTATTCTGAGTCTGCATTTTCCAGAGCTTTTGACTCCGCTTCCAGTTTTGTCAGTTTGTTCACCATATCAAAACCTTCTTTCATGCTCATGTCAGCAATAAAGGTCAGACGAGGGAACTGCCGGATTGTCAGTTTTTTTGCAATAGTGCTTTGAATAAAACCGGCAGCACTATTCAAACCTTCTACGCTTTTTTTTACCTGTGCCTCGCTCAAAAAACTGGAGACATAGACTTTTGCATACTTCAAGTCGCCCGCAACTTCCACCCGGTTGATATTCAAAAAGGTGGAAACACGGGGATCTTTTATATGCTGGCGCAGAATCATCTGAGAAATTTCATCTCTAAGCTGCTCGCCAAGGCGAGCCAAACGGAATTCGCCCATTACTCAGCTGCTCCGTCAGACTTTTCTGCCTCAGCCTTTTTGGCAGCCGCTTTTGCAGCCTTTGCCGCTTTTCCAGCTTCTGCCTTTGCCTTGTCCTCGTCGGTCAGCACACGGCTAGCAGCCTTTTTGGCGGCCTTTTCTTTTGCGGCAGCCTTTTCAGCGGCTTCGATTGCAGCGGCATTTGCGGCTTCTTCTTCAGCCTTAGCCTTTGCGGCGGCCTCACGCTGAGCAGCCTGTTTTTCTGCCTCAGCCTTCTGGTCAACCAGAGTATCACCCAGGTGGCGGGCAACTTCAACATATTCAAATGCTTCAAGTGTATCACCAACCTGAATATCCTGCCAGTTTTCAAGGCCGATACCACATTCAAAGCCTTCTTTGACTTCTTTTGCATCGTCCTTAAAGCGTTTGAGTGAGGAAATTTTACCGGTAAACTTAACGATACCGTCACGGATAAGGTTGACCATGCTGCTCCGCTTGACGACACCATCTGTAACGTAACAACCGGCGATAAGGCCGACTTTCGGTACTTTGAAGGTATCGCGGACTTCCACTGTACCGGTAACCTGCTCTTTGGTGTCCGGCTTGAGCATGCCTTCCATAGCCTGGGTAATTTCTTCCACACACTTGTAGATGATGTTGTACTTGCGGATATCCACTTTTTCCTGTTCGGCAAGAAGTTTTGCCTTGGGAGTCGGACGGACATTAAAGCCGATAAGGATGGCATTGTCGTCAGCCGCAGCCAGCATAACATCGCTTTCGTTGATTGCACCTGCAGACGAATGGATAACGTTCAGGCGGATTTCTTTTGTAGAAAGTTTTTCCAGAGAGGCTTTGAGGGCTTCTGCAGAACCCTGCAGGTCAGCCTTGATGACAACCTTAAGTTCTTTAAGTTCGCTGGCTTCAATCGTAGAGTAAAGATTGTCCAGAGTAACTTTCTTAACAGCCTTGGCATCTTCAAAGCGTTTGAGTTCCTGACGTTTTGTAGAAATCTGGCGCGCATCTTTTTCGCTTTCCGTTACCTGGAAAGGATCACCTGCGTTAGGCATGTTTTCCATGCCAAGAACTTCAACCGGCATACTGGGCAGTGCTTCATCAACCTTTTCACCATGGTCATTGAACATGGCGCGCACACGGCCTGAATAGATACCTGCAACAAAGGGGTCACCAATCTTGAGTGTACCGCGCTGTACGATAACAGATGCGACAACACCACGGCCCTGATCTACGCGGGATTCAATAATCTTGCCTTCTGCACGGGTGTCCATAGGAGCCTTAAGTTCAAGGACTTCTGCCTGCAGCAGGATTGCATCCAGCAGGTCATCAATACCGATTCCCTGCTTTGCACTGATTTTAACAAACTGAGTGTCACCACCCCATTCTTCCGGCTGCAAGCCCTGCTCTGCCAACTGGGTCATGACCTTTTCGGGATTGGCTTCCGGTTTATCAATCTTGTTTACGGCAACGATAATGGGAACTTTTGCGTCTTTTGCATGGCTCAAGGCTTCCAATGTCTGGGGCATAACACCGTCATCTGCCGCAACAACCAGAACTACGATATCTGTAATCTGGGCACCACGGGCACGCATCATAGTAAAGGCTTCGTGACCAGGAGTATCGAGGAAGGTAATCACACCCTTGTCGGTCTTAACCTGATAAGCACCAATCTTCTGGGTAATTCCACCCGCTTCACCTGCGGCCACATTCGTATTACGGATTGCGTCCAGTGTTTTAGTCTTACCGTGGTCAACGTGTCCCATGACTGTAACAATCGGGGGACGGACAACCATGTCGCTTTCATCCACGGTATCACTTTCAATAACAGTTTCATCATAAAGGCTGACAAGGTGAACTTCACAGCCGTATTCAGATGCCAGCAGGGTTGCCGTATCACTGTCAACAGACTGGTTGATTGTGACCATCATACCCATAGACATGAGTTTTCCGATGATTTCACCGGCTTTAAGGTTCATCTTGCGGGCAAGGTCAGATACGGAAATTGATTCCATAATGTCGATTGACTTGGGAACAACCGCCGCCTGAGCTGCCTGCTTCTTGCGGTAGAGTTCTTCCTCGTCAAAAAGTTCTTCCTTATCCTTGCGGCTGTAAACCTGTTTTTTGCCTTTAAATTGTTTCTTGGTATTTGTCTTTTCAGGGATAGCAGATGCGGCAGGAGCTCCGCCACCAAAACCGGGGCGTCCACCGCCAAAACCTGGGCGACCGCCACCAAAGCCCGGACGACCACCGCCCTGACCTGCAGGACGATTTCCGCCAAAGCCACCGCGGTTAAATCCGCCCTGACCGGCGGGACGATTTCCCTGATAGCCACCCTGACGACCGGCATTACCAAAGCCGCCCTGACGGTTTCCATCACGCTCACGGTTCTGATAGCTTTCGCGAGCCTGTGCGCCAGTAAAGCCGCCTTCACGACGCTGACCGCCAAAGCCGCCGTTTCCATTACCGTTACCGCGGTTATAGCCGCCTTCACGGTTTCCGTATCCGCCGCGATTAAATCCGCCGCGATTTCCGGAGAGGTTACCCGCCTTTACATTGGGACGGGCAGAATTAAGTTCAAAGGTTGTCGTAGAACGTGGTTTATTTTCAGAACGAGCCTGAGGCTGATTCTGATTTTGTGAAGCAGATGCAGTTTGTCCGGCAGGAGCAGCAGGCGCAACCTTTTTAACCACAGGGCGTACGTTTGCCTGGGGTTTATTTTCCGGTGCGGGATTCTTCTTCTTTACAATGACGACCTTCTTTTTTTCGGGTGCAGTCGCAGGTTTTGCCACAGAAGCTTCAGATTTCTTTTTGTTCAATACAAAACCGGGCTTTTTCTCTACTTCATCAGCCATACTATTCTACTATTCCTCGTCCTCTGCAAATTCAAACTCAGTACCACACTTCGGACACTGTGTCATATCGAGTGTAATTTTTGCGCCGCATTCAGGACAGAAATATTCTTCCTCAGCAGCAGTTTCTTCGGTGTTTTCAGAAGATTCAGATTCTTCACCTTCTTCAACAAATTCCACATTTGCGTGGATGATTTTATTCACCGCTTCAAGATCTTCTTCAGTCAGGCCTTCAACAGACTTGATTGAACCGTCTTCATAAGCGGATACAAATTTTTCGATGTCATCATATCCGGCATCCTTAAGAATACCTGCAACACGGGTATCGATATCCGGCAAATCAGAAATGGCTGCAACTTCTTCGTAATCTTCACTGGAAGCGCTTTCATTTTCGTTAAAGAGATTTGCAGCAGTCTTGCGGACTGAACTGATTTCGCTCAAATCCATTTCTTCTGCCTGTTCTTCAGTCTTTACATCGATATTCCAGTCACAGAGGCGGTTTGCAAGACGTACATTCTGTCCCTGCTTACCGATTGCCAGTGAGAACTGTGAGTCCGGCACAACAGCCAGAGCCTGTTTCTTTTCTTCGTCCAGAATGTAGACATTAGAAACTTCAGCCGGAGACAGGGCATTCTTGATGAACTGAGTGGGTTCCGGATCATAGCGGAGAATATCAATTTTTTCACCTTCCAGTTCACGGATGACGTTCTGAATACGCACACCCTTGAGACCGACACAGGCTCCTACGGGATCCACATCTTCTTTATTAGAAAGAACTGCAATCTTTGTGCGGTAGCCGGCTTCACGGACAATCTTGAAAATCTCAACAGTCTTGTCGTAGATTTCCGGTACTTCCAGTTCAACAATTGAGCGGACAAAATTGGGATCTGAGCGGCTGAGAACCAGCTGAAGACCAGAATTAGTGCGCTTTAAGTCTACAATCAATGCCTTGATGCGGTCATTTTTCTCATAGCGTTCACGGGGGCTCTGATACTTAGTGGGAAGAACACCTTCAACCTTGCCCAGGTCAACATAAATATTGCCGTTGTGTTCACGCTGGTAATAGCCGATGATGATTTCACCAACCTTATCCTTGTATTCGCTGTAAAGGTTATCCTTAAAGCTTTCGCTCAATCCCTGGTGAGCAGCCTGTTTTCCTGTAGAAACTGCAGAGCGGTCGAATGTGTGGGGGTCAATCTGAATATCAATTTCATCACCTTCCTCACATTCAGAACTGAGTTCACGAGCCTCTTCCAGTTCCATTTCGATAACAGGGTCGTAAACACCGTCAACAATTGTCTTGCGTGAATAGACTGTCACATCTGACATGTCATCTGCAAATTTAACGATACAGTTATCTGCCGTTCCAAAAGTACGCTTGTACGCAGCCTTAATTGCGTTTTCAATAGTTTGCCTGACCGAATTCTCTGAGAAACCTTTTGTTTCAATCAGTTCGCGGATCGCCTCTGCCATTTCTGACATATCAAACCTTCCTATAAATGAATAAATTTTGCTTTTGCTATATCAGCAAAGGAAATCTGCTTCGTTTCCGAAACATCATCCTTTGTTACTTCCAGTGTCAGGGATTTGTCGTCAGCAGAAAGCAGTTTTCCGCCAACCCAATCCGTTATTGTCTTATCCCACACGCGCAGGTTCCGTCCGATAAAAAGGGCAAATTCCGCCGCATTTTTTATATTGCGCTCCATGCCCGGTGAGGTAAGTTCCATGTAAGTATCATCAGTACCCAGTTTTTCTTCCAGAAAAGGAAGCAGCTTGTGGTGTACTTTTGAACAGTCATCTACTCCGATATCAACACTGGGATCCGCTGCAGTGATAACCGCAAGAATATGGGTCGTACCATGATGGGGACTTACTTTTAACTCCACCAGATGATAGCCGAGAGATGCAACCAGTTTTTCACTCTCCGTATAATACGGATACGAATCCAATGATGTATAATCCATTAAACTGCCTATATACGAAAAAAGACCCGCTTGCGCAAGTCCATTCTAAGGTTAGATTAAAATGTACATATAGACTATATCAGTTTAAAAAAAATGTGTCAATAGAAGACCTTTTGACACAGACGGCAGGGCTTTGACACAGACGGCAGGTTTTTGACACAGATAGACACAGATAGACACAGATAGACACAGATAGACACAGATGAACTCAGATTGGGCACGGATTTTTATATTTATTATCTGTGCCTCATCCGTGTTAATCACTGTCCATCTGTGGTTTTGACACAGATAGGCACAGATGAACTCAGATTGGACAGGGATTTTTAAATGAGATCTTCCTTACGGCGGGCGATGGAAAAATCTCCGCACAGATAACAGCTTTTATGGGGGCAGAGTCTGGCTTCAGTTTTTACATGATACTGGCTTACGGGAAGAAACTGCTCCTTGGGGATACAATGTTCGTGATCAGCAGCCATATCCACATCGATATACATGTAAGTCTGACCTATTGTGCAGTAAAAACCTTCCGTTTTGAATTTTGAATTCTGGCTCTGACCGTTCTGCAGGTTGCAGAGCTGATTCTGTGACAGGGTTTTATCACTGCTTCCGTCGTCAAAGATGACTGTATAGCGCGACTTTTTATAGCAGACGACAGCCAAATCATGGCTTCGGTATTCTTCACTTTCCATTTTATCGTAGTCAAAACGATAGTCCAGCCCATAATCTTTACAGAGAGACTGAATCTCTTTTACAAAGGCTTCCGTTTTCCGGTTCACCACATATTCAATTCTTATGCCGTCAAAGCCGGATTCTTGTTTCAAGTGAGCCGCTTTTTTTATAAACTCTTCAGGCTTTACGTATTCAATATGCAGACTGCAGCACATTTCCAGAGTAATATCTCTCTGGCGGAGACAGCGGGCAAAAGAAAGATAGTAGTCAAGCGGCTTTGAAAAATTTGTCGTGACTGTGACTTTTTTCAGTTTGCAGGAGGAAATTGCGTCAATCAGTTTTTCCAGATCATAATAGGAAACTTCACCTCCCAAAAGAACCAGTTTTACCGGCCTGGTGGACTCTTCAATAAAGCGGTTCACATCCTTTGCAACACTGAGGAGCCTGTCAAAATCAGTCCTGTCTTCCTTGTCATAGTGTTGCAGGCGGTCCTGAATGCAGTAGGAACAGCGGTAATTGCACCAGCTTGTCAGCCGCCACTTAATGGTAAACAAGGGTTCATTATTGATGACTGTAACAACCTGCTTTGCGGATTTTTCCTGGTCTTCCGGGGATTTGAATTTCATGTGCTCAGGCAAGTCTACTTCAAAAGTGCGCATTTTACCACCGAGGGGAAGCGTAATTCTTGTGGCGGCAAGACAAAGGGTTTTGATTTTGAGGACTCTTTTTGCCACTTTATTCAGTTTAAAGTCACCGTGCTTGTCATCGCCGACAATGGGACAGTGAACGCGGGCCAGATGAATGCGGATCTGATGCATTCTGCCTGTGCCAAGGACAAGATGAAGGCGGCTCAGGCAAATACTGTCTTCCGCTCCTTTGCCATCACTTTCCGTAAGGAGAATCTGAACACTGTCTTCCACTGAAAAATGAGTAAGGGCCGACTGCTCCCGCCCCTGCTTTGTCACCGAGTCTGTAATGGTACCTTCTTTTGCAGGCTTTCCATTTACGAGCGGAAGACCAAAGCAGATTGCCGTGTATTCTTTTTTTACCTGCTTTCCCGCAATCAGACCAATCCATTTTTTTGCCGCAGGGGGATTTTTTGCCACCACAAGGAGACCGCTGGTTTCACGGTCCAGACGGTGCACCAGATGAACTTTACAGCCGGCCTGCTTAGCCAGTTCTTCATCAAGCGAACGGGTAATACCTGCCCCACCCTGCACGGAAAGCCCCGCAGGCTTATTTACGAGAAAAATTTCATCATCTTCATACACAATGGGGATTTTAGTCATAAAACATTACCGGATACCATTTATCCCTGTCCTGCATAGAAGCATCCATCATACCGAGCGTCAGATTTTTTGCAGTTGTTTCTCCGACCAGATAGTCCGCTCCGTCTACATGAATAGTTTGTCCTTTTTTATCGGGAAATGCAACCCCAAGCATGGCATGACTATAGGCGGCACTGATAAAAATGCAGGTATCTGCCCCCATGTGCCTGAGCAGCACGGCAATCAGCATACTGCGGCTGTCGCAATCACTTGCCCCGCCTTTGAGTACCGAGGGAATCGAAGCAAAATCAGCCTTGTCCGCAGAATCCGAAGCGCGTTCATATTTAAAATGCTGGGTCCAGAACAGAAGTTCCTGGGCAATGGCCGCCAGCGGCTGAGAACTATCGGTCTGCTGTGCATCAGGAAGCAGGGCATTCTGTATGTCAAAGGCAATTTTTTTTGTCCTTCCCATGCTGTCCCGGGCAACCATGCGGTAAAAACGCTGCCAGGCTTCAATGGCATATTTTGTATTTGCAAAGAGCGTAAAGACAGCCCATTCCCGGTCAATCAAAAACTGTGCGGCAGTATCATCATCCACACCAATCTGAGTTTTTACTTTTTTGCCCCCGATGGTCAGAAGCAATTCTTTTTTAGGTCCAGAAGGATAAGCGTAAGTGGTAATGATGCCGCAGTCTTTGTAACTTCCCCTGTCAGTCATAACGGAATCCAGAACTGAAAGCAAAAACTGCTCACAGTCAAAGGCGACTTCTGCAGGGGCATAGGAAAGCACTGTCAGCCAGCCTTTTTTTTCTGCAAGGGGAATGACACAGCTCCAGCCGCTATGCTTTTCCGTAAGGGCCGCATTCTGCAGGGTCATTTTTGAGACGGCGCAGGTACGGTTTCTCCAGACAAGGGAGGCCGTTTCCCCGCTTGCACCCAGTTTTAGAAAAGTTCCCTGCAGGGCCGCTTCTGCCGAAGCATAGGAATCCTGACTCCAAACTTTTACAAGCACCTGAACCGGCAGCATGGTATGCTTAAAAAGCATCATGGATAAATCTTCAGATCCGTCTTCCAGAGAAAAACCTTCGGGAAAATCAATCACATAGCCGTATTCAGGAACAGGAAAAACATCAGCATAAGCTCCGGCAAAAAGTGATAATATAATAGAAAAAACTGCAATTTTTACGCGCGTCATACACATAGTATATCATAGAACTATGAAAAAAGGTATCTTTTTGCTATACTGTCTGCATGACGACGACAGGACTGGATTTTGTACCCCTTACTTCCCATACCGGTTACTTTGTGGGAGCAACAAATATCGGAGTGATTACCATGCCGGCAGAAGATCAAACTCTTTTGTGGCTGGTCGATACCCCCAATACACTGGTGCTCACAAAATATCTCTGGGAAAGATTGAATGAAATGTACCCCAGGCTCAGGCTCATCGCCATCATCAACACCCACTCCCATGCAGACCACTGCGGAGGAAATGTTTTTCTGCAGGAAGAGACAGGCTGTCAAATCTGGGCGACAAAAGGCGAATCCGTTCTGATGGAACTCCCCATCCTGCAGTCTGCCCTTGTCTATGGCGGTTCTCCCATAAAAGACATCGAGTCAAAATACCTCAAGGCTGATCCCTGCAATGTAGACCGGATTCTGACAGAAGAAGAATATAGTCTCTGCGAAGGTCTGACCGTCAGGCCCATTTCCCTGCCCGGACACTACATCGACATGGCGGCAATGCTGATAGATGACAAGGCTGACGGTAAAAAAGTCTGTTTTCTGGCAGACGGCATTTCCGGGCGCAACGTAATCAAACGCTACTGGATTCAATACCTCTTTAATGAAAAACTATTCCGTCAGTCTCTGCTCAAAATCAGGGAAATTAAGGCTGACTACTACATTCCCGGTCACGGCGATATGGTAAGTGAAATAGAAGGTCTGGTGGAACTGAACATGATTGCGGTGCTGGAAACAGAAGCAATGATTGAAGATGAACTTTCAACTCCCCTCACCTTTGAGGAACTTTTAAAAGCAGTTGCTGACCGCAATCAGATTCCGCTCAAAGTCAGCCAGTTTGAACTGATTGGCAGCACAGTGCGCTCCTATCTTTCCAGTCTCTACGAAGACGGCAGAATCGCCTACGAAATTACAGACAACCGCATGCTCTGGCACAAAGTAAGCCCGTCAGCCTGATTCTAGTCGAGCATAAAAATCACAGGAAGGTCAGGAATAATATAGGAAGAAAGCATACAGGGAATATAGTTTATGCTGTAGTTTTCATTCTGATATGTTGCCTGTATCTGTGCACGGTAAGCAGAAAGAATTAGTCCTTCATATCCGCTTAAGGCTCTTTTCAAATCCGCCTGATAATTCGTTTTTTCATCCACTGTTACGGCTGACAGGCTTACGGTTTTTGTAAAGGAATAGTTTTCATCCGTAATTCTGAGGGCGGGACAAAGTTTTTGCTTTTCCAGAGATACTTTTTCTCCGTCTATGATAAAGTCCAGGCTGTCAGCAAAAACATCCTTTCTGGTAAACCATGCATCTGCATCACTTTCCACGAGGATTTTCTGATTTTCTTCATCATAAGTATAGGCAAAATCATCCGAGAATTCCGGAATATTCATGCCTGTTTTTGGCGTAAAATTGACTGAAAAGCGTGCGATATTTGTAAGCAGCTTCTTTTCCGCATCATAATCTTTATAGACGACCGTAATCTTGAGGGGCTGACCGGCAGTCACATTGGCTTCCTCAAAATGGAACTCATTACCCGCAATCAGTGACGCAGAGCCGCTTCTGGCTGAAATAACTCTGGATGACTGCGTGTAAGGACTTCCCGTCTGAACTTCAATTTGATGTATCCGTGAAGAATCTACCAGTCCGTCATTTTTTATCTTGCAGAAAAAGCCCTGGGCTGTATCGGTAACAATAATCGGAAAGTTTTTGGGGAAAGCAGCTATCATGCCGGATGTAAAACCGTCTCCAGTCACCACCGTCTTGGGAAGCGTTGACCAGGAATATTGTATATCTTTTACAGTCTGGCTGACATTGACCTTAAGGGCTACAATATTCATGACTTTACCGAGATGATCCTGAGAAATACAGTGCCACCTTACGCTTTCACGATTTTCAAACTGCACATTATCATAGAGAGAAGAGTCTACAATAGTTGTCTCAGGCTTATCTGCAACAGGCTTAAAATAGAGTGATATAAGAGTGTCAAAAATTTCTCCGGTCATCAGATTGGCAAGCACAGGTTCTTTATTGAGCCAGAGTTTCATATTGCCTGAACTTGAAACCGTAATGCTGTTTGAAATTTCCAGAGGTCCCCGGCCTCCTGTTGCAGTCACCGAATCCTTTTCCGTTTCTGAAAGAACATAGCCCATATAATCTGTTCTAAAGACAGCATAATAGCTATAGGATTTTCCTGCAGTAACATAATAGTCATTAAAAGACAAATTTCCTTCAAGAGGCCGGCGGGATTCAGTTTTGATGTTGCCGATAAAGTACCAGTTTTCACTGCCATATTCTGCACGATAAAAGTCAACATGATTTGCATTACCGGGGCTTGCCACTTTAACGACAATTGCAGAACGGGTGGCACGTAGCGACAGGGGGCCGGGATTATCAATACCGATATCGCTTCCAGAGCCGGAAGAACTGGAACCATTTTCCAATTCTTCTATTATATTGTCTACAGCACTTTCCGGAAGAACTGCAATTTCATCTTCGCCGATAACTTCATCAAAAGGTCCCTTAACATTGAGCGGACTAAGGTTACCCTCATCATCCCGATCGGCTCCTTCAATAATCATTGCTTCATAATCTTCACATCTGATGCAGGGTCTTGTATCTCCGCCGCTGGCAGAACGGGTAAGGACAGATGTCAGGGAAATGGAGGCAGAAAGCACAATCTCTCCCACAGTTTTATCGACATACATAGTGCTTATCGTTCCGTTTACTTCTTCAGAAGCAGCGATATGACAGTTTTTTTTGACCCGCATGAAGCCAACTTTTGTTTCATTTTCAAGCAGAAGCCGCACTCCCAGATAATCAACAATCATGCGGCGGATTTGAGAGGCCAGACAGTGAATGGATTTTTCACCGCCTCCCAGTACGGTCATTTTGTTCACCTGACAGTTTTCCATGGAAAAATCACCGTCTTTCAGGCTTTCTGCAATGATGAGTTCAGAAATATTGCTGAGATTTTTTAACTCTGTTCCAGTATACTGCACGACCAGAGTAATGCCCTTCATATCATAAGGATTTTCTTTTGAGCCGCTAATCGTCATCGAACGGGGAATTGCAATATGTTCTTCTTCAGAAAGAGCAGTAACATCGCTTTCCATTGTAATGCTGCCACCCAGCTCAGTTTTTGCGACACGTTCAGCAAGGGGCATAACAGGAAGGGTGGCTGCAGGAGCAGCGGGATATGGCGTATTCTGAATACAGGCTGTTAAAAGAGAAAGGACAAAAAGAGAAAAAAGTGCGCTTACAATACAATGAAATCTCATAGACATCCTCACCGCCTGAAGTTAGCAACAGTATAGCAT
>DFDV01000069.1:0-1896 GCA_002369025.1 Treponema sp. UBA3819
GTCCGAGTTTTGTTTCACGGATTTCGGTAAGGAATTCCTTGATGTGGATAGATGTATACATGTCCTCTTTTACGACACGCTGGCTGATAAGAACAGCGTCTTCGTAGTTGTAACCGTTCCACGGTACGAAGCCAACCAGCAGGTTGCGTCCCAGTGAAAGTTCACCGTTAAAGGTTGCAGGACCGTCAGCAAGAACATCGCCTTTCTTAACCTTATCGCCCTTTTCAACGGTGGGGCGCTGGTGATAACAAGTATCCTGGTTGGTACGCTGATATTTGAGCAGCGGATACTCATCCAGTTTGTCACTGCCTTCCGGCTTTACCTTAATCAGGTCGCTGGTTACCCACACTACTTCACCGTCGTGCTTTGCCTTAACCAGAACACCAGAGTCATAGGCAGCCTTGCGTTCCATACCGGTACCAACATAAGGAGGCTCGGGGAACAAGAGAGGAACACCCTGACGCTGCATGTTACAGCCCATCAAAGCACGGTTAGCGTCATCATGCTCCAGGAAGGGAACAAGTGAAGCAGAAACAGAAATAACCTGGCGGGGAGAAACGTCCATGTACTGGATGTCCTTTACGCTGCGGGTTGAATAATCACCACGGTTGCGGCAGGAAACCATTTCTGTGGGGAATGAACCGTCTTTCTTCATGCCCTCTGCAACCTGACCGATGAAGTAGCGGTCTTCTTCAATAGCAGAAAGATATTCAACTTTGTCGGTTGCCTTTCCGTTTTCTACCTTGCGGTAGGGAGCTTCAAGGAAGCCGTAGTCGTTTACGCGGGTATAAATTGCCAGAGACACAATCAAACCGATGTTCGGACCTTCAGGGGTCTCAATCGGGCACATGCGTCCATAGTGTGTGTAGTGTACATCGCGGACTTCGAAGCCTGCACGGTCACGAGAAAGACCGCCCGGACCAAGAGCAGAAAGACGACGCTTGTGGGTCAGTTCTGCCAGCGGGTTTACCTGGTCCATGAACTGTGACAGCTGTGAAGAACCGAAGAATTCTTTGATTGCAGCCACAATCGGCTTAATGGAAATCAAATCCTGGGGCTTCATTGTCTCAGTTTCTTTGAGGCTCATGCGTTCTTTTGCAATGCGCTCCATACGGCTGAATGCAGTCTTCAGGTCTGTAGTCATCAATTCGCCAACAGAACGGATGCGGCGGTTACCCAGATGGTCGATATCGTCAATTGCAGCATTTCCAATGTATACCTTAATCAGATATTTCATTGTGCTGATGATATCGTTTTCTGTAAGAGTCAAATCTTCTACTTCGTCCTGGAACTCAGAGAATTTCTTGTTCAGCTTGTAGCGTCCAACGCGTCCCAGATCGTAGCGGTGCAGAGTAAAGAACATATTGCGCAGTTCTGCTTCTGCATTCTGTGAAGAAACAGGCTCGCCCGGTTTGAGGATTGAGTATACGTGAGCCAGCGCGTCTTCTTTTGTAGGCTCTTCGTTTTCTGCACCTTCTTTTGCGAAGTTGATTTCCTCTTTCTCAAAACAGTTGATGATAATCTGGCTGTCCAGAGAAGGATTCCATTCTTCCTTCTTACCCTTTACTTTGCGGGCATCAAAAACGATTGTGCAGATTTCTGATACATTGTTTGCAATCAGGTCGTCTACATCATGCAGGCGGAGTTTTGTTCCAGCCTTGAAGAGGACTTTTTCTTCTCCGTCTTCACTGATGAGAACAGCTTTTGCAAGCACTTTGTCTACCAGGGAATCTTTGTCTTCCGCGTTGATTTTGGTCATTTCTGTAACATAGAAAGCCTCAATAATCTTTTCGCGTGAAGTGTAGCCCAGAGCGCGCAGGAAAATGGTACCGAGAATCTTCTTCTTGCGGTCAATCTTTGCGTAGATGAGCTCTTTTTTCTGGTCAATTTCAAATT
>DFDV01000069.1:1950-4707 GCA_002369025.1 Treponema sp. UBA3819
GGTCAATTTCAAATTCAAGCCATGAACCGCGGTAGGGAATAATGCGGCTTGAATAAACACCCTTTTCATGGTTAAAGATAACACCAGGAGAACGGTGAATCTGAGAAACAACGACGCGTTCAGCACCATTGATGATAAATGTGCCGCGGTCGGTCATGAGCGGAATATCGCCCATGTAGATATCTTTTTGCAGAATGGCTCCGGTTTCCTTAAAGGACAGGTTGATTCTTGCCTTAAGCGGAACAGAATAGGTCAGGCCCTTCTGCTTACATTCCAATTCTGAGAATTTAATATTCTCTTCATCAAGTTCATAGAAATCATACTCAAGAGACATGGTTCCGTCGGGACTTTCAATAGGGAATGTTGAAGTAAATACTTCCTGGAGACCTTTATTTTCCAACGGCTCTTTGCTGTCGATTTTTTCTTTCTGAAGAAAATTTTCGTAGGATGACAACTGAATATCGATAAGGTTAGGAATTTCCATAAAATTCTGGATATCCTTACCGATGTACTGACGGTTGATTGTTCGGGATTTGGCGAACATCATATACCTCATTTTGTAGATTTGACGAATCAGTTTGCTACAAGATACTGATTTTTACAGAACCTGCAAAAAAAGCACTCAGCACAAAAAGAACGCCTGGTTTATAAACTTTTTAATTTCCTGGTCTATGCACAAAAACAGGCCCCGCCAGAAACGTGTCAAAAATCCCAATAAAGGAGCTTTGCGGCACGAATCTGTCTGCGCCTGTTTTTATGAAATATTGGCACTTGCAGAAATTTTTAGGCTCTTTTTCTGCAAGCAGTGCCACATCTGCAAGAGATGTTATTTCTTTGAAGCCTTACCACCAGCTTCGGTGATTTTAGCGATGATTGCATCTGCATCAGCCTTGCTGACACCTGCTTTGAGTTCTTTCGGTGCGCCTTCAACGAGAGCTTTTGCTTCGCCAAGACCAAGACCAGTAACTTCACGAACTGCCTTGATAACCGGAATCTTCTTTGCTGCGTCGAAGCTTTCCAGAGTAACAGTGAATTCTGTCTGCTCTTCAGCTGCGCCAGCTGCTGCACCACCTGCTGCGGGACCAGCTGCTACTGCTACTGCTGCAGTAACGCCGAATTTTTCTTCCATTGCTTTAACCAGTTCTGATGCTTCCAGAACAGTCATGTTTGCAATTGCTTCAAGAATGTCTTCTTTTGAAATAGCTGCCATATTATCTTCTCCTTAATTAGGCATTGACTCTTACGAGCCGCTTTTGTTTTGCGGACGATACAAACTGTACCGGTGATTCCGCAGTATGTAGCCTGCACCAGTAAGGCGCAGGACAGGCACGGACAGTCCGACAGCATACGAAGTCTGACCGTGCGTCATCAAAAGTACGCTTAGTTTGCGCCTTCTGCTGATTTTTTGTCCACGTATGCCTGCAAGGTAGCGGCAATCTTCTGTGCCGGACCGTTGATAGCAGACATAAGCATTGCGATAAGCTGCTTTTTGCCCGGAACCTTTGAGAAGGCTTCGATTTTTGCAGCATCGTAAACTTCCTTACCAACGTAAGCACCCTTAACTTTGAGTGCCGGAGCTTCTTTAGCGAAGTCGAACAAAATCTTTGCTGCTTCGTTAGAATCTTCCTTAGCCATTGCGATAGCAGTCGGACCAGTCAGATATTCCGCTACGTTAGTAATTTCCATTTCTTCAAAGGCAACGCGGGCAAAGTTATTCTTGATAACCTTGAATGTTGCTTCTTTTTCACGGAGCTTGTCGCGGAGAGCGGTAATCTGCTCTACGGTCAGTCCGCGGTAGTCTGCAAAGATGTAGTCATTGTATGCTGACAGAACATCTTTTGCCGCTTTGATAGCTTCTGCTTTAGCAGGCTGGATTTTCTTTGCAAGAATTGCCATAGTTATTTATCCTCCTGTTTGAAGTCTACCCAAACGCCAGGACCCATTGATGAGCTTACAGATACTGAGCGAACATAGTCAGCCTTTGCATCTGCGGGCTTCTTGCGCAGGATTTCGCCAAGCAGAGCAGAAACATTTTCTGCAACTTTAGCAGCATCCATAGAAACCTTACCAACAGCAATGTGAACGATTCCTGTTTTGTCTGCGCGGTATTCTGTACGACCCTTCTTGAGTTCGCCGATAGCCGCAACGATGTCGTTTGTAACAGTACCAGTCTTGGGGTTAGGCATCAAACCTTTGCGTCCCAAAACCATACCCAGACGACCAACATCTTTCATCATGTCAGGTGTAGCAACTGCAACGTCGAAATCGAGCCAGCCGCCCTTTACCTTGTCGATGTATTCCTGTGCACCTGCATAAGCAGCGCCAGCATCCAGAGCTTCCTTAGCACGTTCATCGCGGCAGAATACCAATACTTTCTTTTCGCCTCTGAACTGATTCGGGAAGACCAGTGTGTCACGCACAGTCTGATTTTTGCCGAGCTTGAGGGCAATATGTACCTCTACAGTCTCGTCAAATTTGACGTAGTGCAAATCCTTTACAACTTCGCAAGCCTTTGCAACGTCGTAGTGCTGCTGGGGGTCATACTTAGCCAGCGCAGCACGATAATTCTTTCCGCGTTTCATTAGTTTGCCTCCACTTCAACACCCATACTGCGTGCAGTACCGGCGACGATTTTCTTTGCTGCTTCGATGTCGTTAGCGTTTACGTCAGGCAGCTTTACCTTTGCAATTTCTTCAAGCTGAGCCTGAGTCAGTTTGCCAACCTTGTCGCGCAAGGGGTTTCCAGCACCTTTGTCCA
>DFDV01000123.1:0-3682 GCA_002369025.1 Treponema sp. UBA3819
AAGACCCTTTCAAGGGTAGTAAGTAGTACGAACGCCCCTTCAGGGGCTGCGACGAGTCAATCTGCAATAGACTTGAACGTCAGTGAAAGCCGGGACTTAAGTCTCAGCTTGGGAACCGAGCCTTATAGGCTGTGTTCAAACCACCCGTTTGACGGGTGGTTTGTGATTGTTTTAAATCCAATAAAATGGCAATAGGATTTGAAGCGAATGCGCGCCGAGCAGGTGCGAGGAATAGGCGGCAGGACGCCGCCGTCAGCGCATGAGCCGCCTACATTTTATAAATTCCTTTTCCATCAAAAGCGACTATCGTATAGTTATTTTCCGTAATTTTAACAGGGTTTTTATAACCCGTTTCAAATTGTAGCATTACGTAATAATGATCATTTTCCCTTCGTACATAAACAAGAACATCATATTTATTCTCAGAAAGATACATTACGGCGTCTTCACAAACCCCTTTGCCTGCAGAATTCTGCCATTGTAAAATCCAGTCCTCTGTTTCGTATAGTCTTGTATAAACAGCGGTTATTTTATCATTTTCATTTTCAGAGAGATTTGAAACAGTAAGTTTACCCTTGTTTTCCGGATAAGCCTGGCACGAATAAAACAGCGTTGTAATAAGAGCAAGAAATAACAGATTTACAATTTTTTTCATAAAAACTCCAATAACGTTTCATAAAGTTATCACATGCATAGTACACTGTAAACAACATCATATAAACCTATCTGCTGCCTGAAGGTTACCTGGTATAAGCTTCTGCATCTGCGAACATCGGGACAAACGCATTACAATTTAGTTCTAAATGAGAAAAAAAATGGCGCAATTAGTTGTGGCTCGACAAAAACAGACTACCGGTACGGACCCGTCGCTGAAATGCGCGGTTGAGCGAAACAGGAACTTAGACTCGTTCGCTTCGCTCTCTCGCTCGCTCAAAGCGATTTCGCGCCGGAACCGTACCTCCCGTCTGTTTTGTCCAGTTCATCTGCAGGGTACGCCATTTTTTCCACAATTAAATCAAATATGATGCGTTTGTTCTGTTCTCTGTGCGCAAAAAACACGGATGAACAGGGATAAACACAGATGAGACACAGATAACAATAAAAAATCCGTGACCCATCTGTGCACATCCGTGTCAAAACAACAGCATCCGTGCCCTATCTGCGTCCATCTGTGTCAAAATCTACGGCTAACTCACAATTCTTGACCATTTTTCTGCTACGCTGTAAAATAGTGTATGATTCAGGCAGAAACTTTTGAGTCTCCGTTTAAAGGACGGTCACTGCTTACATGGGCAGACTACACGCCCGAAGAAATCCTTACTTTTTTGGATTATGCGGTTCTGGTAAAAAAACAGGCTCACGCCGGCGAAATTCACCAGCGCTTTTTAGGTAAAACCATAGCACTTATTTTTGAAAAACGATCTACCCGTACGCGTTCATCCTTTGAAACAGCTTTCGGTGAGGAAGGCGGTCATCCTGTATTTATGTCTACTGCAGACATTCAGCTTGGCGGAAAAGAAAGCGTCAAGGACACAGCCCGTGTTCTCGGAAGAATGTTCAGCGCAATTGAATTCAGGGGGTTTAAGCAGGATCACGTAAAGCAGCTTGCAGAATATTCCGGCATTCCGGTCATCAACGGTCTTACCGATGACTTTCATCCTACACAGGCTCTTGCAGACATCATGACCCTGCAGGAAAACTTTGGAAAGCTTAAAGGGCTTAACTGGGTATTCTGCGGAGACGGACGCAACAATGTGGCCCGCTCACTCATGCTTATCAGCGCAAAACTTGGCATCAACTTTTCTATTTTCAGCCCCAAGGAACTCTTTTCTCCCAAGGATATCGTGGACTCCTGCATGGGCTGGGCAGAAAAAAGCGGTGCAAAAATTACGATTTCTGATGAAAAATCAGTTGTAAAAGGAGCAGATTGCCTTTATACTGATGTATGGGTCTCAATGGGTGAGGAAGCACTCAAAAAAGAGAGAACTAAACTGCTTGCACCGTACCAGGTAAACGCAGAACTCATGGCTGCCACAGGCAAAAAGGAAACGATTTTCATGCATTGTCTGCCGGCCGTTCTGGGTGAAGAAGTTACCGAAGACGTATTTGAAAGCCCCGCCAGCAAAGTCTGGGACGAGGCAGAAAACCGCAAGCATACTATAAAAGCAATAATGCTGGCACTGATTTAACCTCCAGGAAAATCTGGGCGTAAGGAGTTTTATTATGAAGAAATTTGGTATTATTTCAGCAATTTTTCTTGCCGTCACACTGTGCGCACTTTCTGCCGTAGAACAGACATACAGATATGAATTTTCTGAATCAAAAATCAGTTACCACAATGTAATCGTCTACAAGGTTCTTGACCACAAACAGGCATATATCGTTATGTACGCAAAGGGACACCGCGATGTAGGAAACATCACCATTCCAAAGAAATGGTACAACGAAAATCCTGCAAAACTTTCCTTCCGTCAGCTTCCCAAAGGAATGTCACCCTACATGACAGTCATCAAAAAAGAAGGCAGTTTTGACCATGTCATCCTGACCATGCCGGTGGACAAATCAAACCTTGCTTGGGGCGTTGCAGATTCAAGCGTAACGGTAAACGATGCCGACAAGGATTCTTTAGACATCGTTTACTAAGTACATACAAAGCACTATTTGCGCAAATACAAGAGCTGCCGGTTTCGACGGCTCTTATTTTTATACTATAAGGAACCATTATGCAGATTATCACAGACGAACAGATTGCAAGTTTTTCTCAATTTCTTTCCAGCCATGATTTTTTTTATGTTATCGGCCACAAGGAGCCTGACGGAGACTGTATCAGTTCCTGTCTGGGCATGGCTTCCCTTCTGGATGCAAAAAAAATATCCTACCAGCTTTTGAGTGCAGGCCCCTTTAAACGCACGGAAATCCGGGACAAGGCAGATTTATTTTCTAATGTGCCTTCATTTCTTTCTGAACCTGAACGCAAAAGGACCGGTCTCATCATTCTTGACTGCTCGGAACTTTCACGACTGGGAGAAATTGACGGCGACCTGAGCGGGCTCGATACCTTTATCATCGACCACCACAAGACAGCCAGTGTAAGCGAAAACTGCATAATTGACCCTTCATCTCCTGCAACTGCCACACTTGTTCAGCAGCTGTACGAGAGAATTATCGGCCAGCCTTCAAAAGATGTTGCAGAAACTCTTTTCTTCGGACTCTCCACTGACACAGGCTTTTTCCGTTTTCTTAAAGATGATTCCGCCGAGGTATTTAAGGCTGCAGCCCGCCTTGTAGAAGCAGGTGCAAATCCCCGCCAGATTTACGACAAGATGACAGGCGGCAAGGCCTACTCTACCCGCAAACTGCTGGGCATCATGCTCAACCGCGCAGAGCGCTACTACAACAACAAACTGATAGTCACCTACGAAACAATGGAAGACACCCGCAAATACGGTCAGGAAGGACGGGACAGCGACGCCCTCTACTCCCTGCTGCTGGCATGCGATGGTGTAGAAGCGGTACTCTTTTTAAGGCAGGAAACAGAGCATAACTGTACGGCAGGCTTCCGTTCCCGCGACGCAGTAGATGTAAGCGCCATTGCAGCAAAATTCGGTGGCGGCGGTCACAAAAATGCGGCCGGCGGAAGCATTGAAGGCAAAATAGAAACACTTATCCCTGCAATCTGCAA
>DFDV01000123.1:3826-6707 GCA_002369025.1 Treponema sp. UBA3819
TGACGGTAATCGTATCATTCAAATCCACATCTGTTACACCGGCAATGGCCGTCTCCATTCCAAGGGAAGGAATGCAGAAAAGAGACTGTTTTGCCTGCTTTTCTACGCAGACAGCCTGCCCAGTCCAGTCAGGATTTTGCAGCAGATAAACCAGAGTCCAGTGAGTGTTACTAGACCTTTCTGCCTTGCGGGTGGCAATGGCGGCGGCATCTCCCTCGCTCATGCGCATAAGCATTGACTCCTTGTCAATCAAAGGGCGGCCACACAAAAAGGCTCTGAGCTGTTCGTGAGCAATTAAATCTCCATAGCGTCTGAGCGGACTTGTTACCTGGCTGTACATTCCCAATCCCATTCCCGCATGCTGGCTGGGCGTTACAGAAACAGTCCTCCTCCTCATGCACTTACGCAGGCGGAATTGTCCCGCAAGCCCCTGGGGAATATCTTTTGGAATGTCCGGTTCTTCCTGGCTCACATAGGGAAAGGGAATGCCGTTCTTAAAGGCAAAGCGTGCAGCACCCTCGCCCGCCAGAATCATGGCTTCGCGAACAAGGTCTGCAGACTGTGTATCCCTTCGTGGCTCAATAGAAACTTTTTTTGTTTCCATGTCTACGGAAATGTGAACTTCCGGCATGGTAATCTGAACTGCACCAGCCTTCTGCCTGCGCTCCGCATTGCGTTTTGCAATGGCAAAAAGCGGTGCAAGCTGGGGAGACTCTTTTAATTCATCAGCCTTTTCATAGGTAAGGCGCTCAACCTTTACAATCGTGCGAAACACAGAGCAGTCTGCAATGTCACCGTTTGGGTCAAGCTGAATTCTAAAACTGAGGGCACGGCTTTTTGGCGTTAGCCCCAGGGCATAATCTTCAAGGCTGTCTTCACAGAGCATGCGGCTTGCCCCTTCAGGGATATACAGTGTTGCTCCCCGCCCCCGTGCCGCCTTGTCAATTGAAGAATCAGGCAGAACAGTGCTTGCAGGGTCAGCAATATGTACCCAGAGATAGGTTCCGTCAAAAGCAATAGCATCATCCGGGTCATGGGACCATTCGCTGTCTATTGCATAGGAAATGCCCTCTACCTCAAGTCTTTCTTCTTCCGGTGGCGAAGCAAGCCCTTCGCTGGCACTTTTCATGCTTAAGCCAAGACGCGAGGGATAAGGATTTCTTGTAATCGCCCACATCCCTGTGTCCAGGAGAAGTTTATGGGCCCGCTCAGGAGTTTCCTTTACATGAGCATCATGCAGAGTGCGGCTTTTATCTGTTTTTCCCAGGGCAAAGGCTTCTACATCGCCCATATATTTTGCATCTTCAGGCAGATTCAGTTTTCCCACCTTAAGCCTTTGAATAAAAGCCGCGCGATATTCTTCCGCATGGTCTTTTTCATTCTGTTTTGCCTGCAGGGCCGCAATTACCTCTGGACTGCGCGGCAAAAAGAGTATCTTACCGTCAGCAATCTTTTCTTCAAAGCAAAGGCTTGCCTTTATGGCAGCATAAAGCCCCCAGGCTTCATCCGCCTTAAGGTCTCCCCGGACAAGGGCACACAAATCTGCAAAAGCCATGGCTTCTGTCGCCGTAGCATCATCACTTAATAAAAGTTCATGCGTCTCCGCAATCTGGGCTTTTACTTCATTTTTTCCGGCCAGTGCCTCATCAGCAAAAGCAAGAACATTGTCCAGACTGGAAGCCGCATCCTCAGAGAGAAGAAAGACATCTTTTTCGCGAACTTTCTGACTGCCAAAGACGGCTTTTTTTCCGCTTTCAGTCTGCCGGCTTACACACCAGCTTACGACAAATTTATCACCGTCGGCAATCTCTGTAACAAGAGCAGGAGAATTTTTATACAATACAAGGGAATTTTTCTTCATAAACCCCACCATCTTTTATTCTACCCGAAAAAACAGTCTTCATCAACAAAAAAACACCCGCCAGAAGTGACGGGTGTCTAAAAAGAATCTCTTTTTCAAAAACTCACATGCTGCGAGTTAAGAAATTACCATTTCTTTTCGATGTTTTCGCAGAGGTTGGGTTCATCGCCGTCTTTGCCAAAGAACTTTGCCTTTTCCATATCCGGTGCAAAGTTTACAGCATCGCCCAGCTGGAAGTCATACTCCGGCGGAACGCGTGCAACGATTGTCTGTCCCTTTGACTGCAGGAATACGTGGGTATCAGCACCCAGGGGTTCCTTGTTAGTAACTTTAAGCTGCATATTATTTTCTGCAGCGGGTGCCTGAAGGTACTGCAGGTCTTCCGGACGAATACCGAAAGAAACTTCCTTACCAACATGAGCCTTAAGAGCCTTCTGCTGTTCTGCAGTCGGTGTCAGAATGAATGAACCTTCATCAGCCAGAACCTTTCCGTCCTTTTCGATGATTTTTACGTTCATAAAGTTCATCGGCGGTGTACCGATAAAGCCTGCAACGAACTTGTTAATCGGGTGATTGTAGAGATAGAGAGGAGCACCAATCTGCTGAATGCGTCCTGCCATTTCTTCACCGGCATCAGTTCCGCGCATAACGACAATCTTTGTACCCATGGTCATAGCTTCAATCTGATCGTGAGTAACGTAAATCATCGTAGACTGCAGGCGATGATGCAGGTCAGAGATTTCTGCGCGCATTGAAACGCGGAGTTTAGCATCCAGGTTAGACAGAGGTTCGTCGAACAAGAATACCTTGGGGTTGCGGACGATAGCACGACCAACAGCAACACGCTGACGCTGACCACCAGACAGAGCCTTAGGCTTGCGGTCAAGATACTGGGTAAGGTCAAGAATACGAGCAGCCTCATCTACGCGGCGCTGAATTTCTGCCTTGTCAATTTTACGGATTTTAAGACCAAATGCCATGTTGTCAAAAACAGACATATGGGGATACAGAGCGTAGTTC
>DFDV01000075.1:0-16869 GCA_002369025.1 Treponema sp. UBA3819
ACTTGGTGGCAGGAGCCACTGCTCGTGCTGGTTATATGGTTTGTATGTGATTTTATCGCTTACGCCTCTGCTCATATTTAAATTTTAGCAGATTTGAATTCACTTGTAAATTTAAAAAAATTAGAGCTGCCCCATACTTTTGGGACAGCCCCCTGCTTATAAGCATTCTAACTTTTAGAAGTCAGCTATTGTTGATTACTCAGCGTCTACAACGGGTTCTACCTTGAAGTAGGTGTCTGCATAGTTCCATGCACCAGAGAGAGTTGCTCCCTTGTAGATGTTTGCATATACAGCCTGTTTTTTCTGGCTCGTGCTCAGGTTAATTGTAGAAGCGTCATATCCAGATCCAGCTGCTGATGCAGTTTTTGCATTAATTACCCATTTTCCTTTTGGAGTAAGATTGCTTGTTGCAGTTTTCGGATCTGAATCATAAATAGCGATTACCCATGAACCAGGTGCTGCTGATGTATATTCAGACAGAGCGCGTGTTGATGCTGTACCGCATTTTGCCTTATCACCATCTGATGCAGTTGTCGGCGGAACAATTGCTACATCCACCCAAATAGTTGTTTCAGCACCATTCGGGGTAATTCCCAATGATTTAAATCCACCGGAAACATCATATTCTGAAGCATCTGTGGGGGGCACTGTAGCAAAATCAGTTGTTTTGCTGTTTGCTGTAGCAACGCCAAAGTTGTTGTTCTGCTTGTTTGTAATGTTGTAGAAGCGTGAAACATAAGCCTGCAGTGTGCCATTGTAGTTTCTGATACCAACAACATTGAAGTTTTCAGCTGTACTATCGCTGCTTGTTTCTCCACCTGCAGCAGTCTGCAGGTCCCATGCAAAGCCCATAACACCAGAGTTTTTACCGGCATTTGATGCTACAGAACCAGTATCCTTTCCAGCCTTGAGTGTAATCTTTGTAAGTGCACCAAGATGCTTCAGGGAAGTGCGCTTCCATGCACGATAAACACCAGCAGGAGCAGCATCTTTTGCATCGGCAGACTTATCAGCAGAATAGCCGTTAGTGTTATCATAGAATACGGTGTAGTCGTTGTTGCTGCCTTTGATTGCTCCTTCCGGATCGTCATCTTCATTCTTACATGATGCAAATCCGAAGACCATTGCCAAAATTGCTGCGCCAAACAGCACCTTTTTTGTCATTTTCATTATAATCCTCCATGACATTTCCCGAAAACGGGAGAATATACAACTACTATATACCCAAAAAAAACTTCAATCAAGATAATATTCAAAAAGTTACTGAATTTATTCTTAATCAAACCTGCGGTGTTCCGGGGCTTGGGGGCTGAAAGGCCGCTTGCATGCCCCCAGGAGAGAGGGTAGCACGCAACGAAGTGCGGGCGTAGGGAGAGACTTCTCCCCTCTTATAAAATCTGATATACTTTTTTTCATGAGTGATTTTTTTGACGAAAAGACGGTTTTTATTCTTGATTCATACGGACTGATTTACCGCGAGTATTTTGCATTTATTTCTCATCCGCTTACGAACAAGGCGGGGGAAAATATTTCTGCTCTCTTTGGATTTTTCCGCAATCTGAGCACGATTCTGAAGCGTTACAAGCCCCGTTACATGGTGGCGGCTTTTGATTCGAGGACGCCTACTTTTCGTCATGAAAGATATCCTGAATACAAGGCAAACCGGGAAAAAACTCCTGATGATTTGAAGGCTCAGTTTCCCTGGATTGAGGAAGTTCTGCATACGCTGGGTATTCCTCTGGTGCGTTGTGATGGTTTTGAGGCAGATGACGTTATTGCGACTATTGCGGCTCAGTGTGAAAAAGAGGGGCGGCACTGTTGTGTTCTTTCTGCAGACAAGGACTTAATGCAGCTGACGACGGAAAACACTCATATCCTTAAGCCTGACCGGACGGAAATCTGGGCGGAGGTGGATACGGCCGGAGTGGAAGCTGAATGGGGAGTTCCGCCTGAAAAACTGCTGGATTTGCTGAGTCTGATGGGAGATACTGCGGACAATGTGCCGGGCGTAAAGGGCATTGGTCCAAAAAGTGCGGTAAAACTGCTTTCTGAATATGGTTCACTGGAAGGAATTTATGAGCATGCTGACGAAATAAAGGGTGCCCAGGGAGAAAAACTGAGGGCAGACAGGGAAAATGCATTCCTTTCTAAGGAACTGATTACCCTGCGCTATGATGTTCCCTGCGCACAGACGCCGGAAGATTTTAAGACTGACCATTTAAATTTTAAGGAAACGGCAGGCGAACTGGTAAGACGGGAACTTCCAGCCGTAGCAAAGCAGTTTATGACGCTGGCAACGGAAAACGGTGAAAACATGGGGGAAGCGCATTCTTCCCGGGCTGCGGTAAAAATTGAGCAGCAGAAAGAAATACGGCAGAATCAGGGTGCTTATAAGGCTGTAACTGAACATGCTGAGCTTGTGGCTTTTGTGGATGCCCTTCTCGCCTCTGAAAACCGGGAAGTTGCCCTGGATACGGAAACTGACAGCCTGAATACCTGGACGGCGAATCTGGTGGGATTCAGCCTGAGCAATAAGGCTGGAAGCGGAATTTACGTTCCTGTAATTCTGACGGATTCCCTTTTTGCCGCTACGATTGAAAAGAAATTTGCGCTTGAACAGATTGCCCGTCTCTTTAATGCGCCAGATTGTACTATTATAATGCACAATGCCAAATTTGACTTGCAGGTACTTTGGACAAACGGTCTGGGAAAATTTGTAAATCCGGGAAAGGATGACGAAATCTCTTATGCCGCGACAATTGCGGACACGATGATTGCCGCATGGCTTCTGGAACCAGACCGCACGGGAAAAGTTGCCTACGGTCTGGAATATCTGAGCGAGACAAAACTGGGGCTGAAAGGAACTGAATACGAGGAGCTTGTTCCCAGGGGAGCAACTTTTGCCGATGTCCCGCTGGAAAAGGCTGCTGACTATGGGGCAGAAGATGCGGACTTTACCTGGCAGCTCTGGCAGATTTTTAAACCCGCGCTCAAGGACAGCAACCTGTACGGGCTCTTTGCAGATATGGAAATGCGGGTGCTTCCGATTCTTGCGTCCATGGAACTGAGGGGAATTCATCTGAATGCTGATGCCCTGAAGTCATACGAGAGTGAACTGAAAGTACAGATTGCTAAAATAGAAAAAGAAGTCTATGCACTTGTGGGACATGAGTTCAACATCGCTTCCCCCAAGCAGCTGGGCGAAGTACTTTTTGAAGAAAGAGGCTTAAAACCGCCAAAGAAAAATAAGCGGGGATACTCGGTGGATGCGGCCGTGCTGGAAGAACTGGCAGACCAGGACCCGGTACCTCAAAAAATCGTAGAATACAGAAACCTTGCAAAACTTCTGAGCACCTATGTGGAGCCTCTTCCCCTCATGACGGATGAAAACGGCAGAATCCACACAAGTTTTATGCAGACGGGTACTGCTACGGGCCGTCTTTCCAGCAGGGATCCCAACCTGCAGAACATTCCTGTGCGGGATGAAGCCGGCAGAAGAATCCGTACGGCCTTTACGGCAGAAAGCGGTACCGTGCTTATCAGTGCGGACTATTCCCAGATAGAACTGGTCGTGCTTGCCCACCTGAGCGGAGATCCCAATCTGTGCGCCGCCTTTAACGAAGGGGTGGATGTTCACAAGTCTACGGCTGCCCTCATCTACGGCATTTCACCTGACCAGGTAACGGCAGACATGCGGCGCACGGCAAAGACGATAAATTTTGGCGTGATGTACGGTATGGGTGCCTTCCGTCTGGCACGGGATTTGGGCATTCCCATGGCAAGGGCAAAAGAGTTTATAGAAAACTACTTTGCACAATATGCCGGAATCCGCACTTTTATTGATACGACCATTCAAAAAGCAGAAGAAAATGGCTATGTGGAAACCTTTATGGGCCGGCGCCGTGCCATTCAGGCGATTACCAGTGCAAACAAAATTGAAAAGGCAGGTGCCGAGCGCATGGCAATCAATACGCCTATTCAGGGTTCTGCGGCGGATATCGTAAAAAAGGCCATGCTGGATGTGGACAAAGCCCTGCGGGAGCATCCCACGGGTGCAAAACTGCTTTTACAGGTACATGACGAACTGATTTTTGAGTGCCCGGACGATGAAAAGGCGGTGGATGCCACGATTTCCCTGATTAAGGATAAAATGGAACATGCCGTCAGCCTGAAAGTGCCCCTCAGAGTTTCCATTGAGCAGGGGGCAAACTGGGGACTTTTCCACTGATAAGAGCCCCCGGGCAGGAAAAGAGTATGAAAAAAATCATCTGTGTTACCGGCCCTATGGCGGCGGGAAAAAATGCAGTCTCTTCCATTCTGGAAAGCCAGGGCTTTGTGTCTGTGGATGCGGATCGTCTGGTTCATCAGGCGCTGGCTGATTCCTCGCTGCAGCAGAAAGTCATTGAGACCTTTGCTCCCCTTGCAGCGGAAAGAAATCTTTCCCTTGTGAATGCGGACGGCAGTCTGAACAGGCGCAATCTGGGGGCCCTTATCTTTAAGGATAAAAAACTGCTGGCCCTGCAGGAAAGTCTGGTTCATCCGGCTGTAAGCAGACTCATAGATGATTTTATTGCCACCCATCAGAATGAAGATATTATTCTGAATGCCACAGTCCTCTACAAAATCCCTGTCATAGCGCGATGCAATGCCGTTTTGTTCGTTACGGCCCCCCTGTGGAAGCGCTTCTGGCGGGCAAAACGCCGGGACGGCATGAAAACAATGCAAATTCTTGCCAGATTTTGGCAACAACGCTCACTCTTTGCTAAATATAAAAATGCAAATGCCGATATTTATAAAGTAAATAACACCGGCAATTTACACGCATTGGAAAGCAAAATCAAAGCATTTCTAAAAGTCTGCCGGTAACGAGGTTATCGCTATGGAACAGAAACGAACTCTTTGGATTATCGCCGCTTCAGGTGTATTCCTTTTGGTTGTGGTGGGAGCCGCGCTCATTCTGTATTCGCCGTCACTCCACAATAATCAGGCTCAGCAGGCAGCATTCAATCCCGCTGACGGCTGGACAACCCCGGCATATTCAACGACGACTTATCCGTCTGATACACCGGCTGCAGGAACAAGTGATGCATTTGCAGAAAACGCCATCAATGTTCCCGATTTTTCAGGAGACAAGCCCGCGCCTGCCTCTCCCTTTGACATGCCGGCTGCCCCGCTGGCAGAAGTGCCGTCAAACGCCATTCAGACAAACAACCTGACCGTTTACAGTGACAACACCACAGTCTACGGCTCAGGCACAACAACAATAGACCTTAACACACTCAAGTCCACCCAGACTGCAAGCAGTCCGGCCACAGTTCAGCCGGCTAACGAAGCAACTGCAAAACAGATTGCAAGCACTGCGGCGGCAAAAGCGGAAAGCACACCGCGCTACAACTACGAAGATAAACAGGCAAGCGCACCGGTTGCAAAAGCAGCTCCCGCAAAACCTGCAAAATCTTCTACTGCAAAGAGCGCGGCTCCCGCAAAAAAGACTGTTGCAGCTGCAAAAGTTCCTGACCGCTTCTGGGTACAGGCAGCATCATACGCAACAAAGAAGAATGCTGATGCCGCACGGGCAACTCTGGAAAACAACAAGATTCCCAGTGAAGTCTTCACCTATACCGATTCAAAAGGCAAGGTTTTCTACCGCGTAAGAATCGGACCTTACACAACGTCAAGTGAAGCAGAATACTGGAAGACCCAGGTAGCAAAGATTGACCAGTTTGCAAATGTTCAGAGCTACATAGTCAATTCATCTGCAAAAGCCGTAAGATAAGATAACCTTTTCCGGGGGAAAGTGAGAAAATAGAAAATTTTTCACTTTTTCCCGTTTTTTTTCTGAAAATTTAGCCGGAAATGAAATTTTAAAGCATATAAGATAGTATATGAAAGTACTATCTTATTTTTTTATACTGACAGTCATAGCGCCTGTAATGCTGGCGGCAGAGCCTTTGTTCAAATATGCAGAAGTAAAGCAAAGCGCTTCCATTACCCTTCCGGCCGACTCTGAAAAAGAAAAGTCTTACGGAGGCTCAGCAGGATTCAAACTTGTCTTTGGCAAAAGACTGTGGAATCTGGATGCGAGAACCTATGTCACGCTCCCCAAAACAAAGGCTTCGGTTTTTGAAGGACTTTCTTCAGCCGGGGATTTTTTTGACCTTCTGGACGGGATACGCTTTGGCGGGGGAATCAGTCCAAAAAGGGGAAACAGTTCCAGAACAGGGGCAGGCATAAATGTAAAGGCCGGCATGCTGGGACTTTCAAAATCTGCGGCACGGCTGGAAAACCCCGCCCCTTCTTCCGCTGCAAATCCTCTGGCAAAAAGTTTTGCCTTTTCCACGGGAATCAGTGCCAGTCTTCCTTCGCTCAGTTCGGCAGTAAAGCCCCTTGCCCTCTACGCCTCAGTAAGTGCCCCGCAAAAACTGCCTCTTTCCCTCCAGGCACAATGCGCCTTTACTGATGAAAAACGCGTCTACGCTTCCATATCCTGTGTGCTGCCTGCGGGAAAACTGTTTACTTTTCAAAGCGTACTCACTGCGGGGCGCATGCATGTGGAAAACAAAACAGCCTGTCTTGCAGATACAACGGCGGATTTTCATACCCAGTGGCTCTACGGTCTTTTGTGGGAAAACTCTTTCAAAAGTCCCTGGCTCAAAGTCAATCTTTTTGCGGGCTTTCACGAAACGCCTTACAGCGATGATTTTTCTCCCCTGACTGTCTGGATAAAGGCGGCTGCCCGTACTTCATATAAAAACTTCCTGCTGGATTTTTCATATTTTTTTATTCCGACCCTGTCCTCTTCTCCCAGACCCCTTCCCCTTTTGGGCGGCTCATCTGCCGTATGCAGAACCATCCGTCAGTTTGGAGTCAATCCCCAGATACAGTTTGAACTGCACAATGCCTATGCCGCCGTCCTCAGACTGGGAATTCACGGACTTTTTGAAAAGAAAATACTGAATACCCTCCAGGCTGAGCAGTACACTACTATTAAACTCAATGCGGGTCTTGCCTATGAAAGCAAGCCTTTTACGGCAAAAATAACGGCGGGTGTGAGCAATGCAATTCTGAACGGACAATATCTTACTGACGCCACAAGACCCGATACCTTTTATTCTGCAGACATTTCTTCTTCCCTGCTGCTGGAAAAAATCCGGGCTTCCTTTTCGCTGGCTTATGACAGATATCCAAAATCTGCAAAGACGGGAAATACAAAAGATTCTTTTTCGCTGAATGTGAACGCAAGTCCGGGAAAGAAAAGAATGCTTACAGTCACCGGGGGCGCAAGCATTTCCTATAAAAACGGAGAAAAATCAAGTTCTTCTGCAGATGCGAGCGCTACACTGACGCTCAAAGGTACTTATATGCGCACCATTTTGAAATGCGCCCTGACCGTCCCCATGTAAAAAAAACACAGGCTGTTGTAAGCCTGTGCTGAATAATTTATTTTTACTTGGCGTCCGTTTCCTTGGATTTTGCACGGCGCTCGCTTTTGTTGTCAGGCACGATGATTGCATCAATCGTAATGCCCATGCTCTGAGCTTCCTTGGCAACGCGTTCCTTTGTGTACTTTCCGCTGCCACGGGGTGTGGGATGGGGCTCTGCATCACCAATCAGGATGATTTTTCTGGTTGCATCGTTGCGCCACTTGTAGAATTCAAGAGCACCACACATTGCTTCGTATACCGCTTCCGGAATGTCTCCGCCCTCATTTCCGCGGATTTTAAATCCGTTCAGATTTTTGGTAAAGTCTTCAATTTTCTTTGTGAAGTCAAAAAACTTTACGGGAATGCCCATGTAACGGTAGTCGTCTCCGTAATCACGGTAGAGCAGAAGTCCCAGACGCAAATCACCATAGTCCGGCAGAGATGCTATCAGACGGGGAATCCATTCTTCCCTCAGTTTCTGAATGTCATCTTTCATACTGCCTGTTGCATCAACGGCAAAAACTACATCCACTTTTTTCTTTGGATCAATGCGGGCAAGAGATGCCATCAGGTCATCAACCAGAGTTTCCGGTCCCTTAGAAAACACCATGTGTCCGCCGCCAAAGCCGGCAATTTCATTAAATGTTTCTGCCGCTTTGGGATTATATTCATCGGTAAGGACGGGCTTGGGTTCAGGTTTTGGCTCCGGCTGAGGTTCGGGCTGCGGCTCTGGTTCTGGTTCCGGCTCAGGCTCGGGTTCCTGAACGACTTCTTCCACTTTTGGCGGAACAGGCATACCCAAATCAAACATAAAGGGATTGTCCTCGTAGGCGCCAGTGTAGTCAGCATATTTTTTTTCAAAAGAACGGATATTGATAAAGGTTCCCCGGTCAATTTTTATGACGCCGTGCCTGCTCCAGGGGTATCCGTACTGTATTTCCGAAGGAATGTAGATGTGAAAAGCCTGACCAAATTCCGCATCAGGCTCTGCAGTAGAATCAATCAGACTGTATTTTGCACCTTCAGAAACCAGGGGCTTTCCGTCCAGATAGCGGATTTCATCTCCGTTAATCGGATTGTATTCCATGGCCCGATAGGCATAACTGTCGCTTTCTCCTGCCGGATCTTTTGTGGTTTCTGTCAGAAGAATAGACTCCATGCCGGGCTTTTTCCTGACGTACAAATGATAGCCGGCTGCCGTTCCAAAGGTTGAGCCTTCTTCATAAGACAGACGCACATCCTCCAGCTGAATGACTAAATCAGCGGCGAAAAGAGAAATTGAGGCAAAAAAGAATGCCATACATGCAAAAAACAGCTTTTTCATACTTCAATTATCGGAAGAAAGAAGTGTTGAAATTAGACAAACCTGTGCTATAATAAGTATTCAAGTAACAGTATGGAAACGGACGAGCAGACCATCACATTTGAAAATGTCTCCATTGATGAATTCTTCGATAAGGATGATACGCCTCAGGACGACATCTCCACAGGAATCGTTGTCCTTACGCCAAAACAAAAGGAAATGGTGGATGACCTGTGTGAACGCATGGTGGTAGTCGCTCCGGAACAGTTAAATAACATAACGGACCGCATGTCGCGCCTGGAAGGGCTGGCAAAATCTCTTGCAACCTTCCCGTCACTTCTGGAACGCGCAAACCTTACGGCAGAAGTCCGCACTCCTCAGGCTTTGATTGAATCGCTGATTACCCACACCCAGGACGGTGATAACACCCTGCAGCTGCCTTCCAAGGCAACACTGGGCAGAGGCTTCCTTGTGGCAAAAATCCACACTTTTTCCTCGCTCAATAAACTGTCAAAAAGCGTAGGCATGGCAAAAAAAGTCAGCCAGGCATTTCAGGACGAAACTGTGTCCATGATGTTCCTGCTTCTGGCAGAAGATGTCTACCTGAATCTTATCCGCGACACAAATCTGGAAATGGATTTCAGACGGCAGCTGGCTCTTTCCCTGCTTTTGCTCTGGGAACACCGCGCTGACCAGAATATTTCTGACATTTCTCCTGTTCTGCAGACCGTCTGGAAGGCAAGACGCACTCTGGCTCCCGCATTCGGTACAATGATGGGCACAAGCGAACTGATTATGATTTCATTCCAGATGGATGACCAGTGGAGCGCCTTTATCAAAACAAAACTTGCCATTCCTGAAGTTTCTCAGGCCATGGAAGAATTTCTCTTTGGTCTTTCTTTTGAACAGATTAACAAACTCAAGTCCATTCTGAGGGAAAAGGGAATTCCTGCAATCGGACGCGATGAAGTTTCTCAGTATCTTGGAGAACACATCAAGACGGACGTAAGCATGGACTACCGCGACTTCTTTACCCAATATTCAATCAGACGCGATAATGCCCGTGCCCGCAGGCGAATGGGACTTCCCGGTCCCCACCGTACACTGGAAGATTTGTTCATCAGGTTTGTCATGGAATCAAACCGCGACAAGCAGAACAACGATGTGTACGCAAAAGAGGAATAACATGGAATCAGAAGATAAAAAAGTCCCCTATCACTTTGGTGAAAAAATCCGTACCGTGCGGGAACGCAAGGGCTACACACTCAAAACAGTCGCACAAAGGGCAGGCGTCAGCGAAAGCCTTGTCTCTCAAATTGAAAGGAATCGCGTTTCTCCCGCCATCGACACCCTGCTTGCCCTGGCAGACGTACTGGACATCAATCTGGAATTTCTTTTTGAAGAATACCGCAGAAAACGCCCTGTGCAGATAATCCGTGCCGACGAGCGCAAAATAATCAGTGAAGATGAAGTGACTTACGAAGAACTGGCAAAACCCGTAGAGGCTGACGGTCAGTATGCAATGGAATCCTTTATGATTGAAATTCCGGTCGGTTCTCACACCCACCGCGGTTCCTATGGTCATCTGGGCCGGGAAATCGGTTTTATCGTGCAGGGAAAAGGCCAGCTCCACTACGAAAATCTTGTCTACAATCTGAGCGAGGGCGACAGCGTTTCTTTCAGCGCAAGTTCTCCCCACACTCTTTCCAATACGGGCGATGTTCCCTTAAAAGCCTTCTGGACTGTCAGTCCTCCCCAAAGATTTTTGCAATAATGCCCTTTGCCCCTCTTGCGCAAAAATCTCCTTTCTGTCATACTTGATTCCACTTACGGAACTACCGAAGACGAGGAGGTGAATTACAAATGGCAAGCATTATCGTTGATGATAACGAGAACCTCGAAAAAGCAATCAAACGCTTTAAGCGCATGGTTGAAAAAGAAGGTATTATCCGTGAATACAAAAAGCGCGAATACTACGAAAAGCCTTCAACAATCTTGAACCGCAAGAACAAGACTCTGCAGCGCAAGTTGATGAAGAAAAACCGCAAGGCACACGATGGCCGTTCTGCCTACTAAGCGTATAAAAACCTCTGGCATCCGTCAGGGGTTTTATTTTGCCCGGAAACGCTTTACGCCTGCACAGGTACTTGCCGCACTGTGTCTGAGCCTTCTTCTCTTTTCCTGCGCATCAACAAGGCGTTCTCCCTACACTTTTTTCACTGATGAAAAAGACTCTTTCATTCCCGCAGCCTTTGACTGGAAATCCGTAGCCGACGGCGCATCTTATTTCTGCTACGAAAACAAGGCTTTTCCCCTGCGCTATCACTGCGTAAAAATCGACCTCAGCTCAGAAAAAATTCAAATTTCTGCCTTTCCCGCCTCCGAATCTGATTTTAAATACAAGGACGGAAGCAGAACCAGGTTCTTTACCGGAAAAAGGACCGGCAAATTTGCAGGAAATTCAGGCGCAGACATTGCAATCAACGCCTCTCCCTTTGCAGGAAAAAACGGCAAATGGGACACTATCGCCCATATCACCCGCACACGGCAGCTGGTCGGCATTCACAAGGTGAACGGACTTGAACTTTCTCCTCCGGTTTCCCTCTACTGCGCCCTCCTCCTCCAGAAAAGTGAAAAAGGCTTTAAGGGCAGCATCATAGACAGCCAGACTCCGGAAGCCCTTGCAGAAGCAGATTTTGCTTTCGGTGGCTTCTGGACAATTCTCAGGGACGGAGAAAAAACAGCTACCTTTATCCACAACCACGACTCCCGCACCGCCTGCGGTCTTTCTCAGGACGGCAGTACCCTCTACCTTCTGATTGTAGAAGGAGAAGCCTTCGGCATGAGTGAAGGACTTTCCTATCCCGAATGTGCTCAGGTTCTGGCCGCAATGGGTGCTGACGATGCCATGGAATTTGACGGTGGCGGCTCATCATCACTTTTCATCGGCGGAAAAAACATGCTGGCCTATCCCAGTCTCCGCATAAATGCAAACAGCATCGGCTTTTCCTTTAAATGATTTTAAATCTCCCAAAAAGCCCTCCCAATAATCATTGACGATTACAAGATAATGAGATAGAATAATCTTTATGGGTGTGATAACGAGTCAGCAGCTTACGCGATACTACGATCAGTTCTGCGATACAGAAATCGCTTTTTCCAAAGACATTATCCGCGTACTGAACATCGATCCTCGGCAGATTTACATAAAATGCAACGGAACTCAGTGGCCCTGCATTATCAATTCTACATCATTCAAACTTGCCCGTATCATAATCGGCACCAAGGGTGGTGCATATCAGATGATTTCCCAAAAAGAACCGCCGGCAGTCAGCCTTCGTTTCTGCTTCAAGGAAGAAGGAAATCAGATGATGAGCTTTTTCGTCAATTCCAAGGTAACGAATATCTCTCCCTACATGAATTCTCAGGATTTAGTTATCGTTACCCTCACATTTACCCAGCGGCCGCCGGACGATTTGATTGAGCAGATTGGCGGACTTCTGGAAGCAAATCAGAACGCCATCCGTCGCAAGGAAGAATACATCCTCATCAACGAAGAAAACAAGCGCAAACTCGGTCTCATGCGGGAAGAAACAGTCGTAATGATTGAAAATGTACCCCGCCACTGTATTCTGCGCCAGATTTCTTTTGGCGGTGCAAAATTCATTCTGCTTGGACTCTCCCAGTTCCTCACCAACAAAGAAGCCGTCATTCAGATGGATTTTGAAGAGCCGCCGGAGCGCATTCAGATAAAGGGTAAAATTGTAGCCGCCGGTATTGTTGAAGGCCGTAAAGACATCGTTGCCGTCAACATGCAGTTTGACGAAAAACTTGTTTCCCTCACCTACAAAATGCACATCAACGGCTTCCTGCAACAGCAGCGCAAGATAAAAGTCTCAGCGGCAGATCAGCTGGCACAGCAGAGAGCCAAAATGCAGTCAGCAAAGAAGCCGGAAGGCGAAGCAAAAGACGGCAAAACTGCAGAAGCAAAAACGGAAGAAGCAAAGGCTGAGTCTCAGACAGAAGAAGCTGCAGAAAATCAGACTGAAGAAAATCCCGCTTCTGAAGCCGCTCCTGCAGAGACAAGTCCCGCTTCTGAAGCAAAAGCCGCCGGAGATGCCGAACCCGCACCGGAAGCGGCAGAATAATCTGCCTGCCTATATTAGTCCGTAAAGGAAACATCACATGAAACCAGTAAATCCTCTTGAATCAATTTATTTTATTACACTGCCAGAAGATTATTCTCTTTCCAAAACCGCCATGCACATCGACCCCACCATTCCGCTTCCCGTGCAGAAAAAAGATGGCGAAGCGGCGGGCTCCTTCAATATGGCAGAACTCACCGAAGAACAGATTCTTTCAGGTCTGCTCACCGTTATGGCTTACGATGTAAAAAATCAGCACATCCAGTATTACCGTTCCCTGCTAAAAAACGCCCGCCCCAATATCAAAAAAGAATTGAGCGAAGCAGCCATCCTCAAGGCAAAGAACGAAGACTTTGAGCTTGCCGAAGAAATCTTTACCGCCCTGCACGGCTTTGACCCGGAAGACATGGCAATCGTGCTGAACATGGCACTTTTTTTTGACCAGCGTGCCGACTCCTACCGCCGCTCAGGCTTGCATGAAGATGCCGATGCTTACGATGACAGCGCCCTGCTCTACTACCGTGAAGCCATGAATGCTGAGCCGGAAGTTCCGGATGCTTTTTTTAACGCAGGCTTTTTCTTCCTCAAGCAGCGCAATTACCACGAGGCAAAAAACTGTTTTGAAACCTACCTTGCCCTTACCTGCGAAACAAAAGATGAAGATCTGGGAGAAAACGGCATCTACAAAAAGAACCGGGCCCAAGAAGTTTTAAACGACATCCAGAACCGCAACATGGATGACGAACACTTTAAGGCCGCCTACGATTTAATCAACCGCGGAGAAACTGAAAAAGGTCTGGAAGAAATCCGTCTCTTCCTGCAGAAAAATCCCGATGTATGGAACGCATGGTTTATGCTGGGCTGGGGACTGCGCAAGGCAGGCCGCTACGAAGACGCAAAACAGGCATTTGAAAAATCCCTCACCTGCGAAGGCGGAGAAGAAAACGCCGACACCTATAACGAACTTGCCATCTGCGCCATGGAAGCCGGCAATCTTGAAGAAGCAAAAAAAGAACTGGAAAAAGCACTGGCCATCACGCCGGAAAGCACAAAAATCATGTCAAATCTGGGCTATCTTGCCCTCAAGGAAGGAAATCCTGCCGTGGCCGCAAGTTATTTTCAGGCCGTTCTGGAATTTGACCCCCACGACAAACTGGCTCAGATGGAACTGGCAAAACTGGACGTGTAAGAGTCTGCCCTGTTTTTGGGCACAACTTCACGCACGGCTCCACTTTTAGCCTCTGCCCCGCAGGCTTCGCCTAAAAATCAAGCTCCAGCCTGTCGCCCACATCCACATTCACCCGCCTGAACCAGCCCTGAGGCACTTCAAGCGCATAGCGCACGCTCACCGTACTGCTTATGGTGGCAAGGCTATGTGGCGTCATGTCAAAAATGTTCTGGATAATTCCCTTGCGGTCAATGTAGGCAATGGAAAGGGGATGGGGAGTATTTTTCATCCAGAAATGCAGAATCTGGTCATTTTCAAAGACAAAAAGCATACCCGTTCCGTCCGGAATTTTTTTTCGCTCCATAAAGCCGTGTTCACGCTCATCGGAAGTAAGTGCCATTTCTGCCGCAACTTTTACCGTCTCGCCGGAAGCCCTTGTAATCGTCAGATTTTTAACGGCAAGTTTCTGGGTTTTGCAGGTTCCCAATGCACACATGCAGAAAATAACTGCAATAATACTGTATCGCTTTCTCATCTTATAGTCCTTTCAAAAATTCCTCACGGTTCTGTTCACCATAAGTTTTTTCCACGTTTGCCTTGTCCATGCGCTCTGTAAAGGCTTTTGCATCAATATATTTCAGGGAAAGAGGACGTTCCAGACTCATCATTACGCTGTCATTCTTCCACTGGGATTTTTTAGGCGTCAGCTGGTCAGGAGCCCCGTACTTTTCATTCAGACTGGTAAAAACCGAATAATGGTCTATCTTTTCCTCGTTCAGATTTATCGTGATGATATAGAGTTTTCCGTCCGCAAACTGAAACCAGCAGCGGCCAAAATATGAAAAAGGAGCATATCTTCCGTCAGTCTCAATAAGCACCTGATTATCTTTGGGAGAAAAAGAAACGTCCCTGTCGCCGCGATAGCCAAATGCATGATTTTTAAGCAGTTCGGATTTGACCTCATCCACGCTCATGCCCAGCTTAATATTTCCGTAGCCCATGGGCAGACTTTCGTGGCCACTCCCCTGTCCGGATGCAGATGCAGTCTGACCGGCAGCGAATGCAAAAAGAGAAAGACTTGCAAAAACAATACAAAAAATCAAATTCTTCATCATTTGAATGTCGGCACAATGCACATGAATTCTGAGGGGAAATAATCTGACAGGGGCAGAAGAAACCGGGCTTTTATTTGAGCTTACTGCGGGCAAATGCAGCGTGCTTCATCAGCTCGGCACAGTCTGAAACAATAAGTTTCTGCGTATCGGGATCTATCTTTATGTGTGAGTCTTTTCTGAACTCATAGACATAGCGCAGTTTTACATCATCCGGGAAGCCGCACATATCGGCAAGGTCCTGGGCAGTAAGACCGATTCTATAATCACGCATAAAGTTCTGGGGCAGTTTTGCCTTTTCTACCTGCAGGGCAAGCATATCCAGCATCTGCGTAATGGGATCCATAATCTTAGAGTTAATCAGCTGGCGTGACATAGACCAGAGGCGTTCAGCCAGAGTTGTAGTCAGGCGGGCAATCATCTGCGGCTGGGTTGCAACCATCTGGTTAAAGTTCCGACTATTTACCACCATCAGGATACATTCTTCATTTGCAATTGCACTGGCAGAGCGGGGCTTGTTTTCCAGCAGTGCCATTTCGCCAAACATATCGCCTTTTTTTAGGATGGCAAAAGTAACTTCCTTGCCGTTTACAACCTTGCCGATTTTTACCTGACCAGACTGAATGATAAACATTTCTGCACCGCTCTGGTTTTCGCAGAAAATCATGGTGTCTTCGGGATATCTGCGGGTCATATCGGCCGTAGGCTCAAAGTAGACCGCCTGCGTATGCTTGCGCAATTCAATAAAGCGGCGTTTTGCAATCTCGGTATTCTGATTCCGTACGCCAGTCTTTAGGAACTGATAGTAGGCAAAAGCCGCAATGTCAGTCTTTTTCTGCTGGTCGTAGAACATGCCCACGTTGAAAAGGGAATTGGGATTTGCATCTGCCGCCGCACCTGCCGCAGCCGAACGATGCATCAAAAGTTCATTCACGCCACGCATACGAGCAGCAAAGGTACGAATCATCTTCATAGCAATAGGAGTATTCTGCTTAATCAAATCGGGATACTGGTCGCGGCGAACAGCAATTACAACTACATCCGTCATTGCAACGGAATTTTCAATCTGAGACATACCAGCCATGCAGGAAACAACGCCCACAAAATCACCTGGTCCAAGGATGTCTACGCCATTACCTGAAACAGAGCCCTGACGTTCACAATGAACCTTACCCGCCTGAATGATAAAAAAGCGGTCAGCAACCTTTCCTTCTACCGTTAGATAAGAACCCTGTTTATAGTTTACGAATGACAGTTGCAACATAATACATCCCCGTTTTTCACTATTTTAATAGTATAAAAGCCACCGTTGCTTTTGTCAATGTAAGAAAAAGTCACCAAGGAAAATTATTTCACATTCCAGCTGAATGCCCTTCTTTTCCGCCACGATTTTTTTTATCAATTGCACAAGGTCAAAAATATCCTGGGCAGTAGCGTCTCCTGCGTTCACAATAAAGTTTCCGTGCCAGGGAGCCACTTGCGCCCCGCCTACCTGAAGACCTTTCAGCCCGCACTCGTCAATTACTTTTCCAGCAATCACGCCCTGCGCCACATCATTTTTAAACACGCTTCCTGCGCTGGGGGCCAGAAAATGACCTTTTTCCTTTCTCCGGGCAATGCAGTCTTCCGATTTTTCAGCGTCAAAGCCTTTTAAAAGGGCAAACTGGGCCGAAAGAATAATGTGGCGGGGGAAAGTCTCCCCCTCGCTCCAGCCCGC
>DFDV01000075.1:16943-29115 GCA_002369025.1 Treponema sp. UBA3819
GCGGTCTTCCGCTACCCCCTCTCCTAGGGGCTGCACCCCTAAGACCCCGCAAGTTTTGCGAGCGGACAAGGCTCCCGTCGGCTGAAAGGGCGATTTCTTGTATCCCCAGTCAGATTTGCGACGCTCATCAGTCATCTCATAGGTACAAATCTCGCCTGACTCCGAATCCACATAGCGCACGCGTACCAGACGGTCGCATGCCGCAAGGCCAAAGCAGGTGGCGTTCATGTAGACCGCTCCACCCACCGTGCCGCTCAATCCCGTAAAGGCTTCCAGTCCCCCCACGTCATGCTGGCGGCAAAAAGTCATCACCGTTCCCCAAGGCGTTCCTGCGTCAATTTCCACTATCCCTGCGTCCACCTGCTGCAATTTCTGCCCGCCTATTTTCCGTAGACCAGTCATTTTTCGTGTGCTTATCACTGCACCTGAAAAGCCGCTGTCAGAAACAATCAGATTGCTGCCGCCGCCCAAGACAAAAAAAGGCATATTGTTCTGGCACACCAGATGCAGTGCATAGGTCAGAGAGTTTTCGTCAGATGGTTCTAAAAAGAGCGCGGCGGAACCGCCCACACGCATGGTGGTATGACTAAAAAGCGGCTCATTTTGTGTAACCTTGCCAACAAAATGCGCATCATCCGCAAGAAGTGCCGCGAGCGCATCAGATGTTTTTGTTGCCATAACCGTTACACTCGAATGCCCACAATCAATTTGTCCTCGCCATTTTCCTTTGCCATGGTGATTCTAGTACTAGCGGACTTTATTTCTCCACCAATATGCATGCGGTAATGAACCACAAAAACACCTTTTTGCGCAATCTGCCGCAGGACATTTTCCTTGGTGAATGCCGCCTTGAATGCCTCAAGGTCATCAAAAAAAAGTACCCCTTCGGCATCCTTGTGGGTATGCGCAAAAAAATCTTCGCCTTGCTTTGCAAGACCTAATTTCTCATACTCGCTCGTCGCTTTATATTCGATGTAATCTTCAGTTTTCAGGTCTACGATGTAAGTACTAATGAAGTCACCCGACAACGACATAAGCATCGCAAGGGAATCATGATAGTTAGTAGCCATATCTAATCATACCATAGAACAAAAAAAAACGCAATTTTTCTTTTTCCAACTGCTGTTCAAGCACGGTATGTAGCCTAATACGTTTGCCCTGTCAGACAACCGCATTGCACTTTTCGGCTATTTCTCGTATAGTGTACAGTAGGTTTATTGTATCACGAATCACATGATTTGTAAGCCTGTAAGGAGACACGCACTATGGCATTGCGAATTTTTAACACGATGGGACACGAAATGCAGGATTTTAAGCCGGTTACTGACGGACACGTTGGCTTTTACGGATGCGGCCCCACTGTGTACAACTATGCTCATATCGGAAATTTGCGTGCCTACGTCTTTCTTGACATTCTGGACAAAACGCTTTCTTACCTCGGCTACGACATCAAGCATGTTATGAACATCACGGATGTCGGCCACCTGACCGGCGACGGCGACGAAGGTGACGATAAAATGGTCAAAACGGCAGAAGAACGCCACCAGTCAGTTCTGGAAGTCGCCCGCTTCTATACCGATGCATTCATGAAAGACATCGACGCCCTGAACATCCGCCATCCCGATGTCATCTGTAAGGCAACAGACCACATTCAGGAAATGATTGACCTGATTAAAGAACTGGAAGCAAAAGGCCACACCTATATGGCGGGCGGAAACCTTTACTATGACATTTCAACCTTCCCCGACTACGGAAAAATGGCCAACCTTGACCTGGAAAAACTTGTTGCAGGAAAAGGCCGCCGTAATGTCGTTGTCGTAGATGAAAACAAGCGCAACCCGGGCGATTTTGTCCTCTGGTTCACCAAGTCAAAATTTGAAAATCAGGCAATGACCTGGGATTCTCCCTGGGGCCGCGGTTATCCGGGCTGGCATATCGAATGTTCTGCCATGAGCATGAAATATCTGGGCAAGCACATAGACATCCACACCGGCGGCATTGACCATGTTCCGGTACATCACACCAACGAAATCGCCCAGAGCGAAGGTTCTTTTGATGATGCAGAAAAATCAAAAGGCCCCTGGGTCAAATACTGGATGCACAATGAATTCCTCATTCTGGAAGGCGGCAAAATGTCAAAATCTTCCGGAAGATTCATCACCCTGCAGACAGACCTGCCCGCAGAAAAAGGCTTTTCTCTCACCAGCAAAGGCTTTGCTCCTCTGGACTACCGCTTTTTCCTGCTTGGCGGCCACTACCGCAAGCCCCTCATCTTCTCTCTTGATGCAATGGAATCCGCAAAGAACGGCCGCGCGGCACTGAATGAGCGTGTGGCAAAACTGCTTGCAAAAGCCAGAACAGAAGAAAAACTGGAACTCACAAAAGAAAACTACGCAGACACCCTCGCAAAAATTGCAGAAGACCGCGCAGAATCAGAAAATCTTGCAAAATTCAAATCCGGACTGGAAAATGACCTGGCTACCCCGATTGCCCTCTCTGCAATGCAAAAGGCTTCCAACGGAAAGAACCAGAAAGCCTCGGAAGCGCTGGCAGACATCTTCCAGATGGACAAGGTGCTTTCCCTCAGCGTCATAGAAAATGCCCTCAGTCTTGCAGAAAAACAGGCGGCGGAAAACTCCGTTCATGCCGATGACCACGCAGGAGATCCCGAAGCCGCAGAAATCACTGCCCTTGTAGAAGAACGCACTGCCGCCAAAAAGGCAAAAGACTTTGCCCGCGCCGACCAGATTCGCACGGAACTTTCTGCCCGAGGCATCACAATTGTAGACACCCCCAATGGCGCCGTGTGGAAATGGAATTAAAAAAGCACTGCTTTTTTGTAACGAAAAGGATTTATTGTGGTTATAGATAGAGAAGAAAGTCAGGGAAACAAACCGATTAATGCGGCCGATCCGGCTGACTTCAGACGACTGTACAACGAAACGATGGCTCTCCTGTACAAGGTTTCCTGGCGAATCGTCAATGACGAAGAAGCTGCGGAAGACCTGGTGCATGACTCCTACATCAAGGCAAATGAAAAGGGACTTGTATTCCCCAGCCTTGATGATGCGAAATTCTGGCTTATCCGCGTTGTAAAAAATGCTTCGCTCAACTATGCAAAGCGCAAAACCCGGGAACGCAAGGCTTATCAGAAAGCCCTCTACGAAGACCACCGCAAGACTTCTTCCGGCGAAAGTGACATGATTCAGGAAGAAGCCCGGAAGCATACGATTGAGGCGTTGAGCAAGCTGCCGCCAAATTTAAAGGAAGTGCTTATCCTGCGCGAATACGGGGATTTGAACTATAAAGAGATTGGAAAAGTGCTTGGCATTACGGAAGGAAATGTAAAAGTCCGTGTATTCCGGGCGCGGGAACAACTTGAAAAACTGCTGGGAGACTACATAGACCAATAATCTGTGTAAGGGGGCACCGCTAACGCGGAGTTTTAAAAAGGGAGTAAACATGGCAATAGAAAAGGATTTACATTCTGTCTACATTGACAATGAACTGCCGCCGGCATATATCGGTAAATACAAGGGTCTGGTAGAATCAGATTCCGCCTCTGCCGCCGACCAGAACAAGGTGAAAAAACTCCATGCACTTCTTCAGGAAGACGCAAAGGACATCACCGTAGACGATGCTTTCCTGGAAGCCAGTTTTGCCCGCCTGCAGACCAAGATGAAATATCATCAGACAATGGCTCAGGTTCATTCCGAAGAAAATAAGCCCAAAGTCTATCAGTTCGCCAAATGGGGCCTTTCTTTTGCAGCGGCGGCGGCAGTATTTGCACTCATCTTTACCCCGGTCTATATCCGTTCTGCATCCGGTACAAATAACACGGCAATCAGAGCCATTCAGAATACAAAGCTCAAGCCCATTGCCCAGCATGACATTTCTGTAAACGGAAACATTGACCGCACAGTCCTTTCATCACTTGCACTTCATGACCAGAAAGCGGTTCAGACAGAAACATCTGCCATTCAGGGAGCAAGCATGGCTTCTACTGCAACACCCGTCCGCAGAAGAAGCCCCCGCCCCCATGCAATTGAACTGCATGACAGCCTTACTGCCATAGATGTTTTCAGACCAGCTTCTACAAATACAGAAGGACTTTCAATCCGTATTTCTGTTTCTCCCATGCATGATGTTCAGGGAGAAGACGAGATGGTCATTCAACTGCCGAACATCGTTCAGACTACTGCAAGCAGATAAGCAACAGATGAGTTTTTCCCAGACGATTTCTGTTCTGTACCGCAAATATCCTCTCCTGCGAATCAGTGTTTTTATTGTTGCTATTGCGCTTATCATCGCCCTTATCTCGCTTGTCACCATAGAAACCCGTCAGGTTCCTGAAATCACTTCCATTTCACCGGCCGTAGGTACAGCTGGCGACATAATGACCATCAGCGGTACACATTTTGGCGAAAAACAGGGAACATCCGATTATGTAGAAGTGGGCGGCTCCCGCATTACCTCAAACGGCTACCTGCACTGGTCAGACAAGCAGATTCGCATCATTCTGCCTACAAATATTCAGGACGGCCTTGTTATCGTGCGGACAAAAAACGGTCAATCAAAACCGGGCTTTTTTGCAAACACGGCAGATATTCCCGTGCTTGTCCCGCCCGACACACAGACTTCACTTCCGGTCATTTCTTCCGTCAGCCCCTCAAGCGGCAGCTACGGAACCCTCATCACCATAAGCGGCACCAATTTCGGCACCATCAGGGGAAATGCCTTTGTTAAATTTACCGCCAACCGGGATGATGCAGACCAGACCACCATGTCTTCCAGCAGCACAGAAGACAAACAGGGTGAATTTGACCTCCAGTATATTACTGCAAACGAAAACAATTACGACTACGAATACTGGTCAGACAGCGAAATCCGGGTACGCATCCCTGACGGAGCCGCCAGCGGTCCCCTTTCTGTAAATACAGAAAAAGGCGAAAGCAATGTGAGTCAGATAGACATTCATCTTCCAGCGGGAACAAAATCCTATACCAGCCGCCGCACCTACCTGCTGCAGCTTTCTGAGGAAATTGAAAATCTGGATTCAAAAAATCCCACTACGGTTACCATGCGTGTCCCCCGCCCCATCGTAAACGCCAGTCAGCCTATGGCAGAAATGACAGAATGTAATCCCCAGCCCGTCATCCCTGACTACAAGAACACTATCATCCATCAGATTGAACTTGTGCGCGCTACGGGCAGAAAGATGCGCTTTTCCCAGAACTTTGTCGTTTCAACCTACAGCGTGCAGACCGCCATCAACCCCAGCCGCGTACGCCCCTTCAGCGAAAAAAAGCGTCTGCTCTATCTGGCAGCAACCCAGCCGGACAACCTTATTCTGTCACGCAATCCGGAAATAATGGCAGCGGCAAAAGAAATTATCGGCAAGGAAAGCAATCCCTACAAACAGGTAAAACTTATTTTTGACTATATGCTCAAACAGTTTGAAGTTTATGCCCGCTCTCGCCGCTCAAATGAAAGCATCCTTGACACCCTTAAGAAAAAACGCGGCGACGCGTACGACTGCACCGTACTCTTTACATCCCTTGTCCGCTCACTGAATATTCCCTGCCTCCCCATCAGCGGCATTCTGGTAGACTCAGACTTAAAGGCCCAGCCCCACTGGTGGACAGAGTTCTACATTGAAAACTTTGGCTGGGTCCCCGTAGATATTGCACTGGCAAAAGATGCCCTGGAATACAAGGCCTTTAAGAAACCGGAAAACCCCAGTGAATTCTATTTTGGAAATCTGGACGGTCAGCACATTGCATTCAGCCGCGGCTGGAACGAAGTAAAACCTGCCCTGATAAACAGCAAGGTCGTACAGCGCCAGAAAAGTTACGCATTCCAGTCAATCTGGGAAGAATCTTCTGCGGGCAAAGTGAACTACAGTACGCTCTGGAATGATCCCGTTGTTCTGGGTATTTATTAAAGGATACAGCACCGCAAAAAGCGGTTAAAATTAGAGGAGGCATAATAATGAGTACAAAAGTACTGTCTGTAGGTGGTTCCATCGTTGCACCGGAATTTCCCGACACAGACTTTGTAAAACGCTTTGTCGAAATGGCAAAATCATATCTGGAAGCAAATAAGGAAGACCGTCTGATTCTTGTAGTCGGTGGCGGCGGACCTGCCCGTATCTATCAGAAAGCCTTTAGGGATGTAACAGGCACCGCACCTGACGGCGATGTAATGGCCGCAGACTGGATTGGCATTATGGCTACACGCCTGAACGCCCAGTTCGTAAAAGCCTGTTTTGGCAATCTGTGTCAGGATGATGTCGTTACAGACCCCACAGCGGCACTCAAATTTACCGGACGCGTACTCGTTGCCGCCGGCTGGAAACCCGGATTTTCCACAGACAATGACGCCGTTCTTCTGGCAGAAAAATTTGACGCAGATACCGTTGTAAATCTTTCCAATATCGAAAAAGTGTACACCGATGACCCCCGCAAAAACCCGGATGCAAAACCGCTGGACACAATCAGCTGGGCAGACTTCCGCAAAATGGTAGGCGATGAATGGGTACCCGGCAAAAACTGCCCCTTTGACCCCATCGCAAGCAAAAAAGCGGCAGAAATGGGTCTGACTGTCATCTGTGCGGGCGGCAAAAACATCACCAATACCCAGGCCATCCTTGAAGGAAAGGGCTACACTGGAACAACGATAAAATAAAAAAAAGGGGAAGACGACACCTTTCACAAAAGGTTTCTTCTTCCCCTCTCCCCTGCTTCTTCCAAAGGTTTTTAGTTCATCTGCAAAGTAAGGTCCAGCACTTCATAAGCCTCAGAGCCAAAATGTGCGCCAAGAGAAGCATACTTGCTTGAAGTCTTTGTCTCAAGGTAGCCGCCCATGTTCACCGTGCCGTCAGCATTGCGGCATTTTGCGTCTACCAGCAGGTCAATTGCAGGCGGATTACCGGCATTCACATCAGTTTTATACAAATCAGAAACGGTCTCGCCGATTTTGTCTCCGTTGTGGATTTCGCTCTCAGCGAAGACATAATTGAAGGTTCCCTTTTTCTTATCGGTAAGATAAATAGAATCAGAAATCTTTGCGGCCACAGTCACTTCGCTTGCCTTGCCGCCGAATTTATCAATCTGAGTGATACTTGCGTTACCTATCATACTAACGAGTTTCTTGAAGACACCGCCTGCCAGCGTTCGGTAGAAATTGAAGTTGGAATTTACATTGGCATAAGAAGTACAGTTTAAGACATTCAGGGCACCGCCGTTTCCGTTATCGGTAAAGCCATCCTTTCCGTTCAAGAAGGCCATGCAGTTCGTCACCACATGAGGCGTAGGACAAGCATTATTTGAGCCACCCAACTTAAAGCCGTTCATGTCTCCGTTGGCATAGTTTGCGCCGCTGGTCGTCTTACCGTTTGAGAAGGCGACACAGTTTTTAAGCGTTACGATGCCGATTGAGCCTGTGGCAGGCTTTGCGTACATATCCCAGCCGTCATCGCAGTTGGCGTAAGAGATACAGCCGTCAAAGACATTTCCGTTACCGCAAGTGAGTTTTGAGGCAAAACCGTCAGCATTCTCGCCAGTCTTGTCGTCCTTGTTATCGAATGAAGTACAGTTCAAAATCAAGTTGTCGCTGGGCCATTCGTCAAAATTGCTCACGCTGGAAGCACGGCGGGCAATCTGTAAGCCCGTGTCCTGGTTGGCCTGGAAAAGACATCGCTCGATGATATTGTGCTTGCCAGTCACAATCATGCCGTTATCGCCGGCATTGTAAACGGTGATTCCGTAGATATGCCAGTAACTTCCGTCCATCTGAATACCGCGGTTTGAGTCACCGATTTCCTGAGTAGAAAAATCAAGGACAACGGCAGCCCCACTTTCCGGGAGCATGTATTTGTAAGCCGACGGGCTTCCGTTATTGTCCACCGCAATTTTAACCGTAGAAGAAAGAGAATATTTTCCACCGAGAAGAACGACAGCCCCGCCCTGCTCAACCTGCAAGACAGCCCCTGCCAAATCAAGGGGATTTTCACGGCTGCCATCTCCAGTCGTCTTTCCATCGGGAGCCGCGTAGACGACTTTTGCGATTTTAGAAGTATCAATTTCGTTAATCTTAGTGCGACTTCCGACTTTCAAGCCATTGTCATAAGAGGGGCGCAAAGTCGAATTATCCAATGCGGGAGTAGAAGCCTCGCTGGAGCACTGCTTTTCCACGCCCTCAGAGCCTGAGGAAGCCGCACCGCTTGTAAAGGCAATGTAATAAAGGTTAATTCCGCCACCATTACCAGAATAAATCGCAATGTAGCCGTTTTCATCGCCTTTAACACTAGCACTCAATGCAGCGGGATTTTTTGCAGGAGCATTTCCGAGCTTCACATCATTTGCCATGAGTGCACGGTCAGAAGCACTTGAGTTTGAAGATACGCAAACCACTCGTAATACGCCCTCAACATTCGCGCCGACATAAATCACGACGCTCCGCTCTTTTCCCGCACCACCGAGTTTCAAACGTTTTGTGTACTTAGTCTTATCAACAGTTGCACTTTTCTTTTCAACAGCGACACCCTTTTCAGATGGCGACACGATTTTCACATTGTCCTTTGCCTCCACTTCATCTGCCGTGTACGTTTTGTTTGACATATCACTGATATTAAGGGCAGTAAAAGGCTTTAGACCATCAACTGAATCTGGAATATCTTCAAGTTCACCATCTTCATTGGGATTTACTACCGTTGGCTGAGTTGGATCAGTCGTTACCGTCTGCTCAGAATTTTTAGGATCCTCCCCCGTAGCGTCCGCAGCAAAGAGTCCGTCCACACTGGAACTACAGCCAGCAAAAGCCACCATCACAAGAAACAGTGCAGAAAGCACACCGGCGCACATTTTTAGACTTTTCTTCATATCTTTTCCCCTTTTTGAAATCTTCTGGCACCATGCCATTTTCTCACCTAAAGTATCCCGCAAAGACAAAAAAATGTTCATCTAAATTTTTGCACTTTTCCGACACCCACTGCCTTGTCTGATTTCTAGAAATCATGTTCGTTTTTGTGCAAAAAACAGAGAGGCAAGGGCACCTTTCGCAAAAGAAAAATTTGCAACAGACCGCAAAAAGACTTTTTTTATTTCAGACCTTGGGGTATAATCAAGCGTATGATGACGCTGTTCCATGGAAGTAATGTCGAAGTTCCCGCACCAAAAATCATCGTTTCCAACCGCAACCTTGATTTTGGCACAGGCTTTTACACCACAACCAACAAAGTGCAGGCAGAGCAATTCTCAGAACGAATCTTCTCATTGCGGAAGACAGGCAATGCCATTGTCAGCGCATACTCCTTTGATGAAAAAAAGGCAAAGAAAGATTTAAGGATTCTGACATTTAAAAATCCAAATGGTCAATGGCTTGATTTCGTGACGCTGCACAGAACCGCACAATACAACGGAAAGGACTATGACCTTATTATTGGACCTGTCGCAAACGATGACGTGTTCCGAACCATAAATATTTACATTTCGGGTACAATTACACGAACTGAAACATTGAATCGCCTTAAAGTAAAAAAGCTTTTCAATCAGTATGTTTTTTGCTCAGAAAAGGCATTACACCACCTCACCTTTTTACAGGCTTACGCAAGCACGGAGGAATCCAAATGACAGAAAAAGAATTCACCCCATTTCTTGGAATCATACTGCTGCCACCGACAATACAGCTGATTGCAGACTCATTGAAAATCACACCATACCAAGCAACTGAGCAATTCTACAACTCAAAAGTATATGCCTTGCTTGAAAAAGAAGAAACAAAATTCTGGCATTACAGCCCCCAGTTATTATGCCGTCTCTTTACGGAAGAAATCAAAACCGGCTCATTTGACATTCCCGAAGAGGCCGCATAATGCAGTTCTGCCCAAAAATGGACACGGAGGATGCCTTCTTTATTTATGTCCTCGAATCATACAAAGCAAGCAAAAAACTCACTGGGGCACAGGCTCTTGCCGAATTAAAAAACACCGGCGCCGCAGATTTTATCAAGCAAAACTTTGGCGCCCTTCACACCATGAGCATCGAAAGCATTCTCCAAGACATTGATGACTTTCTGCAAAAAAAGAACTGAAAAAAATGCGTAAATACGCAAAAATTTCAGATGAAGTAGCAACTGCAAAATATCGAAATCCGCTTGAACTTGACGCATACATCCGTGCACAGCTTTCTGATAGTAAAAAAAATGTACTATGTCTTCCTAGATGAGATTCAAAAAGTTGAGGAAATCCAAAATCCGTATGTACAGGGTGTAGAATCAAAAATTTCATTCGTTGATGTGGTGCTCAGTCTTATGAAAATAAAGAATGTTGATCTCTACATAACAGGAAGCAACTCAAAAATGCTATCTTCGGATATTGTCACTGAATTTCGAGACAGGGGCGATGAAGTCCGTCTGTATTAACCTTACAAACACTTTTAAGACGGTAAAGCACAAAACTATCGCGCCAGAAACGATAAGCACCTATCTTGGCTATTTTAAGAATGCTTTTCTGATAGATAATGCCGTGCGGTACGATGTGAAGGGTAAAAAATATATCAGCACACCGCTCAAATACTATTTTGTCGATGTGGGCTTGCGCAACGCGCGCTTGAATTTCCGTCAACAAGAAGAAAGCCATATCATGGAAAACATCATTTTCAACGAGTTAAAAGTACGCGGGTATGATGTAGACGTGGGAGTCGTTGAGCACAATTCAAAAGATGCAAATGGGAAAAGCCATCGGAATTATCTTGAGATAGATTTTGTTGCAAACAAAGGAAGCAGACGTTTCTACATCCAGTCTGCCCTTCATGTTGATGATGAGGAAAAACGGACACAGGAGACCAATTCTCTGCGCCGCGTAAACGATTCCTTTAAAAAAATCATCATCCTAAAGGACAATATTGAACAGTGGCAAGACGACAATGGGATTCAGTATGTGGGCGTTGAGCAATTTTTACTGGACAAGGCTTTTTTATCGTAGGTCTAGTAAAAAAAAATCCGAGAGGCAACGCCACCTTTCGCAAAAGGTTTCTTCGCCCCTCGGACTCCCTACTTCTTCCAAAGACTAGGGAAAATTGTCACACGGATTGGATTCCGCTAACGCGGAATCAGGTGGATTATTCGCTTAGCGCAATGGCAAACAGATAGTTTTCACCTTTTCCTTTTTTTATGGTATGAGTACCCGCTGCAATTTTTGCCGTGTAATAATACTGCTCTGTTGTGGCACTGGATGAAGAAGCAACTGTAGAACCACCTATCAAAGTTTGATTTGTACCATCTATTGCAACTTGAATTTCAGAAGTTTTCTTGACTTTCATATAAACCGTAAGTGTAAGTTCCTTGGTGGTCGTGAAAGTTACGCTTCCCTTTGAATCAAGCTTAACACATGCGCTGTAAGTATTTGACCCTACAGTATATGAACCTTTGTCAGTTGCGATACTTCCTGCAACAGTAAACGCAGAGTCACTTGCACCAGTTTTTGTGAATGAACAGATAGTCGCCCCTGCTGATACAGCCGGTGTCGTTGTTTCTGTATTTCCGCTATCTCCGCCTGATTCTCCGCCAGTGCTGCCTGAATCTCCATCTCCGCCAGTTCCGCTAGAACTTGCGGCAGTTCCCTGAACTTTTACCATGCCAGTCTTGTAGGCAAGGACTTCGCTGTTCAATGTCGTATTCAATGCAGAACTTGCGTCATCAACTGAATTGTCGAAGTTGAAGTAATAGTCGCTTGCATGGCGGCCAGAATACTTCAAGACATTTGCTTTTGCAGTGTCAGGGTCGGTGACGGCGATTGTGATTCCCATGCCGCTGTCGCCCTTTTCCACATCGAAGTTTGAGTATGTCACGCCGCCCTGCTTAGCCTTTACTGTCGCAGGAACCTGATCAGAACGTTTTTCGACTTCGTATGCGTCGATGTCGCTCAAAGAGATGCCTGTCGTGTAGGTTGTCTCCCACGCTGTCGGCGCGATGACCTTGATAGATTTAATATTGATTGAGCCTTCTTTTCCAGCAACAACATCAAGGCTTGTCGAAGAAAGTGCGCTTACATCAAATGTGTATTCAGGATAGTTGCCATCTGTTACAGTCTGGCTCACTCCGCCAATCTTCAATGTAGCAGAAGTAACACCGTTTGAAGCGGATTTCGCCGTAACAATCACTTTAGAAGCGT
>DFDV01000057.1 GCA_002369025.1 Treponema sp. UBA3819
CTGCCTTCGTCTTCAAGAATTTCTCTGAGCTGAGCGTGGTTTACAAGCTGGCCGTTATGGGCAAGGGCAATGGAACCATTTTTAAAAGTGTTCAAAAAAGGCTGGGCATTTTCAATTGTGCGGCCACCTGCAGTTGCATAGCGGACATGGCCTACTGCAATATTTCCCTTGAGCTTTTCAAAAACACCCGGATGAAAAACTTCTCCAACAAGACCCAAGTCTTTATGAAGAGTTACCTTTGAATCGCAGACAGCAATGCCCGCACTTTCCTGACCACGGTGCTGTAAGGAAGTGAGGGCAAAATAAGAAAGACTTGCGGCATTTTCTGCTCCAAAAATTCCAACAACGCCGCATTCGTCATGAAGTTTATCTTTGTTCATTTAAATACTCATCTATCTGGCGGGCACATTCACGGCCTTCGGCAATTGCCCAGACTACAAGAGACTGTCCCCTGTGCATGTCGCCAGCAGTAAAGATTTTAGGATTCTTTGTAACATAATTTCCCGCGGTGGTTGAGCCCGTCGAAACCACCTCTTGAGTTACAACTGTTCCCCTTGGTCCCAGTTCTGTTCCAAAAGCCTGTGCCGTATATTCTTCGCAGCCAACAAAGCCTGCGGCAACAAGCAGTAGGTCGCAGGGCATAGTTTTTTCTGTCCCGGGACGTTCGACCAGCTGTCGTTTTCCGTCAATCATCTGGAATTCAACCTGAACCGTGCGTATTGCTTTAATCTGACTGTCTTCGCTTATAACTTCTTTTAAAGTTGTTTCATAAATGCGGGGGTCGTGGCCAAACTTTGCAAGAGATTCTTCGGCACCATAATCAACCTTAAGTACCTTAGGCCATTCAGGCCATGGATTATCTGCAGCTCTTTCAACAGGAGGGCAGGGCATCATCTCTATCTGGGTAACGCTGGCTGCACCTAAACGGATTGCAGAACCGCAGCAGTCATTTCCTGTGTCGCCGCCCCCAACAATTACAACATTTTTTCCTTCGACTGCAATTCCGTAGCGGTCGAGCAGCATCTGGGCAATCTGACCGTTGGTAGGCTGCATGTCAATCTGCGAAAGGGCCTCCTGGGTTGCAATAACACACTTTGTAACTGATTTTAAGAAATCAACTGCAAAAAATACTCCGTAAGAATCTTCACCTTTTACCTTAAGGGTGCGGGCTTTTTTTGCACCGCAGCAGAGGGCCACAGCATCATACTGGCTTAAAATATGGTCGGCAGAAGTTGAACGGCCAACATCGGCATTAAAAACAAATTCTACACCTTCGACCTTCATAAGATTTACACGGCGTTCGATGACAGATTTTTCAAGCTTCATGTTAGGAATGCCATACATCAAAAGTCCGCCGGCTTTATCTTCGCGCTCATAGACTGTAACAGAGTGTCCGCGACGGTTGAGCCAGTCGGCTACTGCAAGACCTGCAGGACCTGCCCCAATTACAGCTACTTTTTTTCCACTGCGATTGGCCGGAATCTGGGGTTTCATATAACCGCTTTCAAAAGCCTTTTCAATTATAAAAAGCTCATTGTCGTGAACAGTCACTGCCCCTGATTCAGTGCTGGTTGAGCTTGTCGAAACCACTGGGTTCCCGCAGTTACAGGCCTTTTCGCAAAGTGCCGGGCATACACGGCCTGTAAATTCCGGAAAGCTGGAAGTTTTCAAAAGCCGCCAGGCAGCCATATCAAACTGTCCCTTATAAAGGGCATCATTCCATTCAGGAATATAATTGTGAAGAGGACAGCCGGTAACCATACCCTTGAGCTTTAGGGCCGACTGGCACATTGGAACTCCGCAGTTCATGCAGCGGGCAGCCTGTTCGCGCCGGGCTTTTTCATCAAGCTTGGGATGAAATTCTTTAAAGTTATTTATGCGTTCCAATGGCGGAATGTTGCCGTTTTCTATTCTTTTATAATCCATGAATCCTGTTGGTTTTGACATAATGAAGTCTCCTTATATATAGATTCCCGGGTCAAGCCTGGGAATGAGTCGCACGCAAGCGTGCTTACCGAGTTTTGCGATGCAAAACTCGCGTCATTGTCGGGCTTGACCCGACAATCTCTTTTTTGTTTAGGCTGTACATTTTCTGAAAGCATTTAATATTGCTTCTTCGTGTTCTTTTCCGTTTGCTTCTTCTGCATAAATTTCTGTCATGATTTTCAGATAATCATTAGGGATGATTTTTTTGAAGCATGATTTATAATGCTTCCAGTCTGCAAGAATTTCTTTGGCCCGCAGGCTTCCGGTTTCTTTTGCATGTTCTTCGATGAGGGAGTGAAGAAGAATTTCGTCTGCCACATGCAATTTTCCTGTGCGCCCTTCGACAGGCTCAGGGATCGCAGAATTGTTGCCTTGCAGAGTTGTTGTCTGGTCATCCAATGCATACATCTTTACAAGCTCGTGGTTCAGGCTTTTGTAAAGGTCGTGATTTTCGTCCAGAACATAAGCAACTCCTCCGCTCATTCCGGCACAGAGATTTTTACCGGTGCTTCCAAGAATTACTGCAGTACCGCCTGTCATGTATTCAAGGCCATGGTCTCCACAGCCTTCGGCAACAACTGTTGCTCCTGAATTACGTACACAAAAGCGTTCACCTGCAACTCCGTTGATAAAGGCTTTTCCGCTAGTAGCACCAAAAAGAGCTACGTTTCCGACAATGATATTTGAAAGGGCATCTCCGTCAAAAGTCTCCGGCTTTTTGATTACAAGCTTTCCGCCGCTCAAGCCTTTTCCAAAAGCATCGTTTGCGTCTCCCGTCAGGCGGAGAGTGAGTCCCTTTGGAATAAAGGCACCAAAGCTTTGACCGGCTCCTCCTGCAAAGTTAACAACAAAAGTGTCGTCTGCAAGTGAGTTGCCATACTTCTTCTGGATTTCGCTTCCAAGAATTGTACCGACGGTTCTGTCTGTGGATTGGATTGGGATAGAAGATGATGCCGGGGCGTTGCGGGGTGTCCCCGCAGAAGGGGTAGCGAGCAACGTAGTGCGAGCGAGGGGAAGGCTTTCCCCTCCTTCTTTTTCAAACAAAGGAAGAAGAGTTTTTTCATCAACAGTATTTTCAAGCTTAAAATCAAACAGAGAGCGATCAGATTTCCAGGCGTTTTGTTTTGCTGGCCCTTCGACCCCTGCGACCCCTTCGACAGGCTCAGGGACCGCAGGGACCACAGATGCAAGCACACGACTCATATCAACTAAATCTGCCCTCTTAAATCCCTGTTTGTCCTTGAGCTTAAGCAAATCGGTGCGGCCACAAAGTTCTTCTACGGAGCGCACTCCAAGCTTTGCCATAAGTTCCCGCATTTCCTGAGCAATGAACTTCATAAAGTTTTCTACATATTCCGGTTTGCCCGGGAA
>DFDV01000047.1 GCA_002369025.1 Treponema sp. UBA3819
CCGCTGGCCTATATGCGCGGCCGGACGCTGTCCGACGCCTTCATCATCCTGGACGAGGCCCAGAATACCACTTCCGAACAGATGAAAATGTTCCTGACGCGTATGGGAGAGGGTTCTAAAGTTTTTGTAACAGGAGACGTAACACAAATCGACCTGCCAAAGAAAAAGGCATCGGGACTTGTACATGCATTGCGCGTACTTGCTTCCATAGATGAAATCGGCAGGATACAGCTGACGGATGGGGATGTAGTCCGCTCATCGCTCGTCAGAAAAATTGTACAGGCATATGAACATGAACAAGACGAATACTGAAAAAACACCGTTTTTTGCACCTTTGTGGAAAGCGGTATCTGATTATGTACGGGTAAAGTGGCATATTCTGCTGCTTTTTATCCTTTCATTTCTTGTTGCGACGGGCATTATCTATCTTGACCGTTCTACACTGGAAACCGTAGCATCTTTTTCACTTAATGAATATGAAGTGGGACAGATTGCAGACCGTACTATTTATGCACCTCAGTCTATTCCTGCCGACGAACTCTATCCTGTTTCTATAGAAGAAGGCGAAAAAGTAATCCGCAAGGGATTTCCCATCAGCGAAGAAGATTACATGAAGCTGAGAAAGATGGCGGCTTCTCCCCGTTATATAGATTACCGGGCTTTTCTGGACAATGTGCTCCTTCTTGCACTGCTGTCTGCCCTCTGGTTCCTGCTTTATTCGCCCTCGCTTTTGGGAAGACAGGTTGAATTTAAGGAACTGATGCTGGAAGCCATTCTTTTTGTGATTGTCTTTGCGGCAACTGTTTTTGGCGGAAAAGCCCCGTCATTCCAGTCTGTGTATGCACTTCCCATTGTCATTCCCTCGGCTCTTTCAGTTTTTCTGATTGCCATTCTCTTTGGACAGACTTCTGCCCTTTATTTTTCATTTATTCTTGCCTTTGGCGTGCTGAATGCCGCTCATTTTCATGAGACGTCCACAAGCCTTGCCGTTGCCCATATCGTTCCCATGCTCTTTACTCTGGCCTCGGGACTGAGTGCAGCCCGTATTGTCCGCCGCATTGAACGCCGCATTGATCTGGTCTTTGCTTCAATCATGCTTGCACTTCTGCATGTGGTCTTTATGGTGATGTTTAAGGTCATCTTTAACGACAGTTTCTCAGACCTGCTTTTCGTACTTCCCTGCATTGCTCTTAACGGCTTCCTTTCCGGTATTCTTGTACTGGGACTTCTTACTCCGCTTGAATCTATCCTGAACACGGCATCTGTATTCAGACTGATGGATTTGAGCGATCTGAATACTCCGGTTATGCGCCGCATGCTTTTGACGGCAAGCGGAACCTATAATCACAGCATGCTGGTAGCTACTCTTGCAGAAAACGCCTGTAAGGCAATCGGTGCAAATGCCCTGCTTGCAAGAGTCGGCGCATATTATCACGATATCGGCAAGATGGATCAGCCCGAATACTTTGTAGAAAATCAGGCGGGCGGTGAAAACAAGCACAATAATATCAATCCCTCTCTTTCTGCATCTATCATCCGCAGTCATGTAAAGCGGGGAGTGGAAAAGGCCCATCAGCTCAGGCTACCAAAGCCCATTGTAGACATTATCGGCGAACATCACGGAAACAGTGTCATGGCTTTCTTCTATAATGAAGCAAAGCAGAAAGATCCCAATGTAAGCCCGGAATCATATTCATACACGGGAAATCCGCCTACTTCAAAGGAAAGTGCTGTCGTGATGATTGCAGACACGGTGGAAGCGGCATGCCGTACTCTGGACAAGCCGTCTGTTCCCCGTCTGGATAAATTCATTCAGACCCTCATGCAGTCAAAAATTGACAATCACCAGATGGATAACTGTCGTCTGACCTTTGGCGACCTGACTAAAATCCGCGAGTCTTTTGTGCAGATTCTTGCAGGCTACTACCATAGCCGTATTGAATATCCCAATCAGAAAGATCCTGATGCAGAAACAAAGTCTGGCAGTGAAGCAAATCTTCCCAATGCAGCAGAAAATCATCTTGCCTCTGCAGGCGAAAAATCAAGTTCAACATTGAGCGACAAGACTCTGGACGAGGCAAAGAATTCATGAGCAACAGGGTATTAGTTTCAGTACAGGAAGACATGGAAAGTCCCTCATGGCTGGAAAGTATTGAGCCCTACATGCAAAAGGTTCTTTCTGCCCTGAACTTTGACGGCGAGGAGATTTCGGTACTTTTTTGTAACGACGCTTTTATTCAGGAGTTAAATAAAGAGTACCGTAATATAGATGCCCCCACAGACGTGCTTTCTTTTGAAAGTGGCGATGAATATACTGATGAAGACGGAAAAGTCTGGCTCAGCATGGGTGACATCATCATAAGTGTGGAGACGGTGCCTAAAAATGCCGCTTACTTTGGCGTGAGTCAGAATGAGGAATTAAAAAGGCTTTTGATTCACGGGACCCTCCATCTGAACGGTTACGACCACGGAGAAGCGCATATTGAGCCGGGCGTAGAGCCTGATGATGAAATGCTAAAGCTTCAGGAAACTGTATTGAGCGGTTTTTCTGACATTACTATTATAGAATAAAGGAGAAAAAGCACGGAAACGTGCAGTAAAGCAGAGTATGAGTTTTTTTAAGTTTGGAAAAAACAAAGACGGAGACCCTCACTCTAGCAGCCCGGCAGGGCTTCATGGGGGCGCTGACCGGGCACAAGAAGAAATCTTGATTGAAGAAAAAAAGGACATGATTAAGGGAATTGAAGATTTGTCCAATACTTCAGTCAAGGAAGTTATGATTCCCCGTATCGATGTGGATTTACTGTCCCTTGATACACCGCAGGATGAACTGCTGGAAAAAATTTCTGAAAGCGGACATTCTCGTTTTCCCGTTTATGAAGAATCTATCGACAATATTGTCGGTGTTCTGTATGTAAAGGATTTGATTAAGGCTTTTGCAAAAAAAGAAGCAGTGGACCTTAGAAAAGTGGTTCGGAAAGCATATTTTGTTCCCGAGTCAAAGAAAATTGATGCGCTTTTGCGTGAGTTTAAGCGGCGTCACGTACACATTGCCATCGCCATTGATGAATACGGCGGAATTTCCGGCATAGTGTGTATGGAAGATATTATTGAAGAGATTGTCGGCGATATTCAGGATGAGTTTGACAACGAGCGCGAGGACATTGTTTCTCTTGGTGAAGATAATGTATGGATGTGCGATGCCCGCGTAAATCTGGAAGATATGAACGAAGAAATCGGTTCTGATTTTCCCACGGATGATTTTGACACCCTGGGAGGCTTTGTTCTGGACTTGTTCGGCCGGATTCCTTCAAAATACGAGAAAATCAGCTGGAATAATTATGAATTCATCGTGCAGGACATGGAAGGTCACCGCGTAAATCTCATTAAGGTAATCCGCAATGACGAACTGCCTGATGCGGAAGCAGACGGTAATGAGTAATTATCTGGCACGATACAGATAAACACAGACAAGAGACTGATGTGGGGGTGGGTATGCAAAATCTTCTCAAATGCTTTATTCTTGCCGGTGCACTTTTTTTGTGCACGTCAGTTCTATTTTCTCAGACACCAAAGGCCAGAAAGTATTTTGAAAGCGGCCTGAACAAGCAGCAGCACTATGATTATTACGGTGCAAGTGAAGATTTTCAGGAAGCCCTGCAGATTAATCCATCCTATGGCGACGCCTGGTTTCATCTTGCCCAGGTGAGTTATGAACTGGATGACTATAACCTTGCCTTGAATTATCTGGACAGTGCAGAAAAATATTCACGCGACAATACCGAAATCATGAACCTGCGCGGTCTGGTCTACATTTCCCTGAACAGGCTGACGGATGCCCGCTCAGTCTTTGAGGCTATGCTGAAAAAATACCCAAACAATGTGCAGGCCCGCTTTGGACTGGCGGAACTGGATTTGTATGCGGGAAGTATTGACGGTGCAAAAAATCTCTACAAAGATGCGCTGAAAAGGCAGGGGGATAACCGCAAGGCTCTGCTTTCCCTAGCCGTAATTGCTGCGGAAGAAGAGCACGATGATGTGGCTGAGTCCTATCTGCGTCAGGCCCTCCGCTATCATTCAGGAGACCCGCAGGTGCATTATCTTGCCGGCTATCTTTCTGCCCGTGCCGGAAAACTGGATGAGGCAGAAAGGCGGGCGAGGGCAGCGGTACAGATAAACGGTGAATATACCAGGGCTTATGTACTGCTTGCTTCTGTTCTCTACGGACAGGCCCGCTATGATGAAGTGATAGATATTTGTGACTATCTTATTGCCCAGAACAGGACTACGGCTGCCGCCTGGTATCTGAAGGGACTTTCGCAGAAAAATCAGGGCAAAAGCGAAGATGCCATTTCTACCTGGACGAGTGCCCTTGTCATAGATCCTCAGAATGAAGTGATGCGCTCTGCCCTGGAACTGCTGGTTATCAAGTCGACTCAGGTGGAAGACGAAAGGCGGGGCCAGTGGGCGGTCTATCACATAAAAAAAGCCCGTGACTATGCAAAACTTTTTATGGGCGAGGAAGCACGCTATGAGTATCAGCGGGCACTCAAAATTGACCCCAACAATGCAAAAGCCAGGGATGAATTTGCCACGCTTCTTTCCCATGAAGGACTGAATGAACTTTATCTCCAGCAGCTAAAATTTATCAGTGAGCATGAAAAAACTTCCGCTTCTGATGAAAAAGATGAAGATGAACGCTACCGTAAGCTCAAGATGTCTGACACGATAGAAGCCTATGATTCCCTTATGAAGAATTCCCTCAATAGCAAATGGGAAATAGATCCCTTCTATCTGGATAAGACCCGCTGGCATGTCGGACTTTATTATGTCAATTCTCCGGTTCAGCTTATCCATACGGAACTGGAACAGATTTCTGCTGACATGATTCAGGATGTCTTTACCGGCGTTGCAGTTACTTCTGTGGATGTTCAGCATCGTCCTGTAAACGGCTATGGAGAAGCATACCGACTTTCCCGTACCGGAAATATGGACTACTTCATCATCCTTACCGTTGATGAAAGCGAGAGGGAAGTGTCCATGGATGCCGTTTTGTATTCAGCACGGACGGGGGTAGAACTCACCAGATTCAGCACCTTCCGCACTGGAAACGACAAATACGCCTCTGTATTACGGTCTTTCCGCAGAAATCTTTTGCACCTGCTCCCTGTGAGGGGAAAAATTATAAGCCGCAGCGTGAACGAAGTGCTTGTTGATGTGGGCAAGGTGGAAGGCATTGTTCCCAATACTGTACTCGATGTGGTAAAGGCAGGTTCTGTCCGCACAAAAGACAATGGTCTGGGAGTAGATTTCCCCAAAGACAGTCAGCTTGGAAAAATCATTGTAAGCCGTACGGGAGAAGAAATCTCTCAGGGACAGCTGGAGCAGAAGGGCTTTTACGATCGGGTAAATGTGGGAGACGAAGTTCTGGTCTTTTCTCAGCCTGATGAGCAGGGAAATGCTGTCATGGATACGGAAAAGGCTAGTGCCGAACAGCTTGGTCGGGTTCGTACGCCTGCCATTGTGGATGTTATCCGCAGCATAGAGTAAAAACTGAGCTTGACCTCTGCCAGTATGCCACTTGACAATTCATTTGTTCCGGGGTATACTGGTATAGTCTTATGAACGAACGCAATAAAGCGTTCCTTTTTTGGAAAAATCCTTTGACATACATATCTATTATTTTTATATCCTTAATCTCATGGAGTATCAGCAAATGCCATTGATTAAACGTCGTGCGGCTGCGTCTGAAGAAGCGAAACAGGACGAGCAGCAGCAATTGGACCTGGATGTCCAGCCCACTTCTTACGAGTCACCTGCGCCGGTTGAAGTACCGCAGAGTGAAAATGAAAATCCTGAAACAGAAAAAAAAGTTGTTGTCCGCAGAAGACGAGTTGTAAAATCAGAAAATACCGAAAATACTGAAGCACCCCAGACAGAAGCCCCTGCAGTTACCGAGCAGGCTCCGGCAGAAGGAACTGCCCCCGCAGAAACAGAAACTGCAGAAAATCATCACGAAGGCGGCACCCGTCCCCAGAGACAGTACGGAAATAATCGATACGGCAACAATAACCGCTTTGGAAACAACAACCGCCGTTACAACAACCGCCAGAATTATGCAGAACGCAATGCGATGCGGGACGCAGAAGTACAGGCCGCACAGATTATTGAAAATCCCGAAGAATATGAATCAAAACCTCGTATCAAGATAAATGATTTGACCTTAAAGAGCATGCCGGAACTGAGAAACATGGCTCTTGAATATGGCTGCCCGGAAGATCTCCTTCCTGCCATGAAAAAACAGGAACTTATCTTTACGATTCTTAAGGCCCATACAGAGCATGGCGGCATTATTTTTGCAGAGGGTGCCCTGGAAATTCTTCCCGACGGATACGGATTTTTACGCAGTCCCCAGAACTCTTACCTGCCCGGTCCGGATGATATCTACATTTCACCTAGCCAGATTCGTCTCTTTAACTTAAAGACTGGCGACACGGTTTACGGACAAACCCGCAGCCCAAAAGAGGGGGAACGCTTTTTTGCCCTCCTGCGCATTGAAACCGTAAACTTTGATGAACCCCGCATTGCACAGACCCGCGTTCCTTTTGAAAACCTTACACCGCTTTATCCAAACAAAAAATTCACGCTTGAAACAATTTCCACCGAATACAGCACACGTATCATCGATTTGTTTGCACCTATTGGAAAGGGTCAGCGTCTTTTGATTGTTGCTCCACC
>DFDV01000113.1 GCA_002369025.1 Treponema sp. UBA3819
CCTTACGGCGATATTTCGGTGTGAAAACTATATGATATTTACAGAGCCACTTGGTATGGCTCAGCGTATCTCTTACATTTGCCATTTACTTTCCTCCTTGGTGTTACGCAATAGACTTGAACAACCTATTGTACACCTTCGAGGAAAGTTTTTTTTTGCTATAAGCTTTTGCCCACCACCCGCATAGCAGGTGGTTTATTGTGAAAACATTCCGCTTCGCTACATGTTTTCACCGGCTCACGAGCCCTAATCAAAGTGCATGCCCTTAAAAGCGCAGCAAAAACCGTGGGAATGGACAAACTTTCCAGGCGGGCAGAAAATCTTGAGGCGGCCGCAAAAAGGTCTGACATTGAGTACATCAAAGAAAATACAGCCCCCCTGCTGGAAAATTATACCGTGCTCACATCAAAAGTGCGGACTCTGCTTGAAGGCGAAAAAGAACAAGAAGCCGCAGCTTCTGAAGGCGGATTGAACGCAGGAAGCGAAAGCAGGGCAAAATCTATGGAAGAAAGTGTAAATTCTTCAGACAAGGCAGACAATGCAGCAGAAGGGCTCTGGCTGGAAAAACTTACGGAACTAAAATCCGCACTGGAAGCCTTTGAAAGCGACAGATCAGAAGCCCTTGCAAAAGAACTTTCTGCCATGACTGGCAAGGGAAAGAAAGAAGAGTTTAAAAGTATTCTGGCAAATATAGCAGATTTTGACTTTACCCCCGCCCTCACGACAGTTCTTTCGCTGATAGATGAGGTCAGTCAGGAAGGAGGCGCAAAATGAATATAAAGAAGGGCATCAACGCCATTTTTAATGAATCGAACGGTGACCTGCAGACTAAAATTTTTGCCATAGCGTCAGGAACAGGTCTTCTGGCTCTGCTCATTACCTGTATCACGGCATTCTGTCTGGGAGCCAACGCTTTGCGTTCCCTTTTGTTTTTCTCCACAAACCTTTTGATTTTTACCATCATCGTCATCACCCTCAAACTGAAAAAAGTTCAGATTGGTGCAATTCTTATTTCCCTGACACTCATCACGATACTTACTCCTACTGCTTTTCTGACCAGTGGTGGCGTTGCGGGTTCCACTCCCCTCTGGCTTCTCTTTGCAGTCGTATACATCAGTTTTACCGTGCGAGGAAAGGCCAGGCTCTTTCTTGTCATTCTGGAAGAAATCGTCATTTTTGCTTCATATTATGTCGCCTACAAACACCCGGAACTGGTCAATTCTCCCAGCACTGACTATGTCTACCAGACCTCTTTCATTTCCATTGCCCTCATAACCATTACCTGTTCCCTGCTGATTACGCTTTTGACCCGCATGTATCAGCTGGAAAATGATACAGCTTCTGAACAGAAAATTGAAATTGAGGAACTGAATCAGGCTCAGAACAGGTTCTTTTCCAGCATCAGCCATGAAATCCGTACGCCTATAAATACCATTATCGGATTAAATGAAATGATTCTGCGGGAAGAAAACATTTCCGATGAAATTGCAGAAGATGCCCAGAGCATTCAGGCCGCCAGCCGCATGCTGCTTGCACTGATTAACGATGTTCTGGACATGTCAAAAATCGAAAGCGGAAATATGGATGTAGTTTCTGTCTCCTATGAAACGGGAATCATGCTGAGCGAAATTGTAAACATGATATGGATTAAGGCAAAAGAGAAAAACCTTGCCTTTCATGTTGAAGTTGCTCCGGATTTACCCAGCATGCTCTACGGCGATGAAGTCCGCATAAAGCAGGTACTCATCAACATACTCAACAATGCAATCAAATACACGACAGAGGGCTCCGTAACTTTCTCCATTCAGTGCAAGAAAGTAAACATGAACCGGGTACAGGTGACCTATACCATTTCAGACACAGGCATTGGTATTAAAAAAGAAAACATTCCCTATCTTTTTGACGCCTTTAAGCGCATTGACCAGACAAAGAACCGCTATATCGAAGGAACGGGTCTGGGACTTGCCATCGTAAAGCAGCTGGTTACCCTTATGGGCGGTGAGATTTCGGTCAATTCCATTTACACAAAGGGCTCGACTTTTGTCATTACTCTGGAACAGGACATCATGAACAACAGCAGCATTGGAGAACTGAATCTGGAAGCCCGCCACATAATGAACAACCGCGAACAGTACAGGCAGATTTTTGAGGCTCCTGATGCCATTGTCCTTATCGTGGATGACAACGAAACAAACCTCATGGTCGCAGAAAAACTGCTCAGAGACACGGAAATCCGCACGGACACTGCCCTGAGCGGAAAAGAGGCTCTGGAAAAATCCCTTGTTACCCGCTACGATGCAATCCTGATGGACCACCTGATGCCGGAAATGGACGGTATTGAATGTCTGCATGCCATCCGCTCACAGACGGGCGGCCTGAACAAGGAAACCCCTATCATCGCCCTGACAGCAAATGCCGGAAGTGACAGCCAGGTCCTGTACCGCAAGGAAGGATTTGACGGCTATCTTGCAAAACCAATTAACGGTCTGCTTCTGGAGGCCGCCCTGCTTAAAGTCCTGCCAAAAGATCTGGTTACCATTTCAGACGCAAGCGGAGCAGAACACAATGATTCTCAAATCTCCCAGCTGCAGAACAAAAAGGTACCCATCCTCATTACGGCAGACAGTGTTTGCGATTTGCCGGCGGAATATCAGGAACAGCACCGTATCCCCATTCTGCCCTACCATGTCCACACCGAAGAAGGCGTATTTTTGGACGGAAAGGAAACGGAAACGGACGGCATTCTCGCCTACATGAAGGCAAAAGGCAAAAAGGCAAACTCAGAGCCGCCGGATGTAAAAGACTACGAGGACTTTTTTGCGGAACAGCTGCTTCACGCACAGTATGTCATCCATATCACCATGACTTCAACTGCAAGCCAGGGATATGTTCATGCACTGGAAGCCGCAAAATCCTTTAACAATGTAACCGTTGTGGATTCAGGTCATCTTTCTACCGGCATGGGACTCTTTGTCATGGAGGCAAAAAGGCTTTCAATCACAAATCTGGGACCGGAAGCAATTGTAGATGAACTGAATAAAATAAGGGAAAAAATTTCCACCAGCTTTATCATGGGAACCACGGAATACCTTGCCCGCTCAAAACGCATTTCCCGTCCCATTGATACCCTCTGCAGAACCCTCATGCTGCATCCTGTCATCCGCCTGAAAAAAGGACACATGCTGGTTACGGACATAAAAATGGGCGGTCAGAATGTCGTGCTGGACAGGTACATCCACTCAGCCCTCAAAGACAAGGATTCGATAGACAGAAGCACTATTATAATCACAATCGCAGGCTTTCCCCTGGAACAGATTGAAGGCATCAGAAAAGAGGTTCTTGACATCATTCCCTTTGAGAAAGTCTATGTGCAGAAAGCATCCCCCACAATTTCCACAAACTGTGGCCCGGGAAGCTTTGGCCTGATGTTCATGCGGAAATAGATACAGGAATAATATCCACAGATAAACGGGGATTAACACGGATGGGGCATGGATAAAACGCAGATAAACGGGGATTAACACGGATGGGGCACAGATAAAAATAAAAAAAACATCAGCGCCCCATCTGAGTCTATCTGTGCGCATCTGTGTCCTCATCCGTCCCACATCAGCGCCCCATCTGAGTCTATCTGCGTGCATCAGTGTCCTCATCCCCCCCCCACATCTGTGTCCTATCCGAGTCCCATCTGTGTCAAAAAAAAATCATTCGTGCAGTATGTTACTATTGACAGAAACAAATCTTAATGTTATAGTGTTACTGTAAATAGAAACGATAGCCGTACACGCGGCTTTTGACA
>DFDV01000033.1:0-5573 GCA_002369025.1 Treponema sp. UBA3819
CAGACTCGCCCGGCATTCCCCAAGGACAAGGCTCCCAAGGGCGAGGAAATGGCTCATCCGAACGCACGCTTTACCGCTCCTGCAAAGCAGTGTCCGTGTATCGCAAAAGAATGGGAAGACCCGAAAGGTGTTCCGATTTCTGCAATCCTGTTCGGTGGTCGCCGCCCGTCTACCGTTCCGCTGGTACATCAGGCACGCAACTGGAACCACGGTGTATTCCTGGGTTCAATCGTCGGTTCAGAAATCACTGCTGCTTCAACAATCAATGCTGCTGAAGTTGGTAAAATCCGCCGCGACCCCTTCGCAATCCTGCCCTTCTGTGGATACAACATGGGCGACTACTTTGGTCACTGGGTTGACATCGGTAAGACTGCAGAAAAGAACGGCAAGGCTGACAAGCTGCCCAAGATTTTCTACGTCAACTGGTTCCGCAAGGACGAAAACAACAAGGATCTGCCGGGCGGATTCATGTGGCCGGGCTACGGCGACAACAGCCGCGTTCTGGCATGGATTTTCGACCGCTGTGACGGCGTAGACAACTGCGTAGACACTCCGATTGGATTTATGCCGAAAGAAGGCGCAATCAACACTGATGGTCTGGCTGACTACTACAAGAAGGCTCTGCCGGAAATCACCAAGGTTGACAAGGAAGGCTGGCTCAAGGAAGTTAAGGACATCCGCGAAAACCACTATCCGAAGTTCGGAAAGCATCTGCCGAAAGAACTGTCTGACTGTCTGGATGATTTGGAAGCAAGACTTTCAAAATAAGCTGACAGCTTAGCATACAGAAGGACTGTCCTGAAAAGGGCAGTCCTTTTTTTCCTTGTGCTATTAGCATATAGCGTGTATAATTAAAAGAAGGGTGTTGGGAAAAAATGAAAAATCGGAGAATTATATGCAAAATGAACATAAAAACAGGAGACTGCTCCATCTTTTTCTGATTCTTCTTTCAGCCTTCGGCATCATCAGCAGCGTCATCCTCTTAGGAGTCAGTTACATTCAGTCTTCCCGGCAGGAAAAGCCCCCTGTCTACAAAAACGCCATTTCAAACAAACGGGTTCTTTTTATCAGCTCATACAGTAATACTCACGACACGGTAAATGCCCAGCTTACAGGCATGCAGAAGGTCTTTTCCAAGAGCAATGTCTATCTTGATGTAGAATACATGGACATGAAAAACTACAACAGTGCGGAAAACACCCGGCTCTTTTATGAAACCATGAAGTACAAGCTTTCGCATCATGAAAAATACGGAGCCATAATCCTAGGCGATGATGCGGCCCTGGACTTTGCACTGGAATATCAGACTGAACTTTTTTATAAGACACCCCTGATTTTTCTGGGCATAAACAATCTGGACAAGGCCCGCCATGCTGTTGAAAACCCCTTTGTAACCGGCTCCACAGAGGACTTTGAATTTGAAAAGATACTCGACATTGCCATCATGCAAAACCCTGTTGGAAAATACATCCTAGGCATTTACGACACATCCATTTCCGGTTTGGGAGATGAAAAACAGTTTTTTGCCCTGCAGCAGCGCTATCCCCAGTACACTTTTGTGGGCATGAAAACGTCTGACTACAGCCGCACCGGACTTGGTGAGGCAATTGCAAAACTGGCAAAAGATAATATCGTGCTCTGCATGAGCGCTTTTGAAGACAAAGATGGAAACAGCTACACCATATCAGAAATAGCCCAGCTTTTTTATGCATATGCAAGCATTCCTGTCTATACAAAACTCTACGGAACGGTAGGCAAGGGATTTTTGGGCGGTTATCTCTACGACTATGAGGAATCCGGCGTCTATTCTGCCCTTACTGCGGTACAGGTACTGAACGGAAAAGACATTTCCGCCATTCCCTTAAATGAGGACATACCCTCGCACTTTTATTTTGACTACAGTCTTATGAACCACTACCGGCTGGACACATCCATTCTGCCGGCAGATACTATTTTTGTGAACAGGCAGCCTTCCTACTGGACCCGCTATGCCACAGTTCTCATCCCCTTTATCATCATTGTACTTTCACTTTTCCTGCTTCTGACCTTTGTTATTTTCTACGCACATCAGCTTAAAATCACCCTGAATACGGACTTTCTCACAGGGCTGCCAAACCGCGATGCCGCACAGACAGAAGTATCCCGCCTGATAAAAGAGAAAAAAGATTTTTCCGTAATCATGCTGGATGTAGAAGATTTAAAGAGCATAAATGATTTTTACTCCTATGCCTGCGGTGACTGCATACTGATGGAACTGTCCCAGCGGCTTTCCTCTCTGGCAGATTCCGGAGACTACACAGTGGCCCGCTACGGCGGAGACGAATTCGTCATCATCTGGAAGGGCGGTCAGCTGCACAAAAACAGCACCATTCTCTTTATGCTTAAACAGATGATTGCTTCTCCCTTTGAATACAAGGACAACCAGATTTTTGTGCGCATCAGCATAGGCATTGCAAACTGCAGCGAAAAAGATGAATGCTCCATGGAAACATATTTTTCCAACGCAGATACGGCAATGGTGGAAGCAAAGCGCACTGGCAAAAATAAAACCGTCTTCTTTACCAATGAAATGCGGGAATCCATTCAGACCAAACAGGAAATCACCAGGATTCTGGAAAACGCCTGCAACAGCGAAGACGGATTCTATGTACTCTACCAGCCACAGATTGACATTACAAGCGGAGAAATCCACGGCTACGAAGCCCTCTGCCGTCTGAAAACTGTAAAGATTTTCCCGGGCCAGTTTATTCCCGTGGCAGAAGAAAGCGGACTTATTACCAAAATCGGAAGAATTATGACGGAACAGGTCATAAAGCAGCTGGTAGAATGGCGGGCAAAAGGCTTTCCTCTGCGCAAAGTTTCCATCAACTACTCGGCCGCACAGATGGCAGACAAGGAATATGTTTCCTTCCTCAAAACCCTGCTGGAAAAAAATGCCCTGTCTCCCTCGCTGATTGAAATTGAAATTACTGAAAGCCTCTTTATGGGAAACAAAAAACTTGCTTCCGAACTTGCGGCCGAATTCAAAGAAATTGGCATAAAGCTTGCCCTGGACGACTTTGGAACCGGCTATTCATCCCTCTCCTACCTTACCTACATTCCGGTGGAAACCATTAAACTGGACAAAACAATGGTAGACGCAAATCTGCAGGAAGGAAAGGAAGGTCTTATCGGCAACATCATCAATCTGGTCCACTCACTGAACATGAAGCTGATTATAGAAGGCGTGGAACAGAAATGGCAGTATGACATGCTCAAAAAGATAAATGGTGACATCATTCAGGGCTATTATTTCTCCAAGCCAATTCCCGCAAAAGAAGTAGAAAATTTTTCCCCTGCCGCTGAACTATAACTTGTGCATTTTGCCTTGCCGTGATAAAATAATTCTATCTATTGTCATAAAAAAGGAGTTTTTATCATGGCAAAAAAATCTGGCTTATTAAGCTACCTCTTCGTCTGTGGCCTTGCTCTCGTAGTAATCGGCTGCTTTTTACCGCTTTCAACCACAAAACTGTTCGGCATGAACGGTTCCAGCGCATTCGGAATCATCACCAGCAGCGGCAGTGGCATTCTCAAAGTAGGTTCAATCCTCACTTTTGTTGGCGCAGTATGTGGCCTTGTTCTTTCTTTCGTTTCTGTAAAGAATGGCGGACTGCTTAAACTGATTTCCCTGATTGTTTCAATTGCAGGTGGCCTCTATGTATTCTTCAACGCAAGCGGCATCGGCAAAAGCCTTGCAAAATCAGCACTGAACTTTGGCCCCGGTTTCTATGTTATTCTCGCTGGCTGGATTCTCGCTCTGGTTGGCTGGGTACTTTATCGCGACTAATTTTTTGGGGAGGGGAAAGCCTTCCCCTGCGCCCGCACTTCGTTGCGGGCTACCCCTTCGCCTGGGGGCAGACAGACTGCTTTTCAGCCCCCAAGCCCCTTTTTACTTCTTCAAATAATTCTGTAATCTTTTTAAATCATTCTTTAGCGTTACATCAGAAGGAACCTTTTCAAGCCCCTCCAGCAAAATAGTCTGGGCTTCCTGATACTTACCCGCATTTGCAAGATCAGCAAAGGCATTATGAATGTCTATGGCATAGTTTTTCAGACACTGGGCTTTTATTGTCTGCAGGTTTCTGCTTGAAGGCACATAGTTCAGGCCCTCTTCTGCCAGTTCTGCCGCCGAAAGATAATCTTCTCCGTCAAAGAGGGGCTTTAATTTCTGGTACCAGGCATATTCCTCCAGCTGATTCATGCGGTTAATCAGGGATTTTTCCTTTGCCCCGGGACCTTTTCTTTCTTCATGTAAAAAAGCAATCGTTTCATCCGGGCTAAGACCTTCCACAGAGCCGTCCAGCCATGCGCTGTAAATCATCTGGTCTATGCTGAGGGCATTTTTCTGCGAAAGTCTGTTTTTGTATTCATCAAAAGCCCTGCGGGCCTGGTCATATTCTTTGAGATTCAGATAATTTACGGCGCAGTTATAGGCTATGGTATCAAACTTTCTCTGTAAGCCTGCGGTAATTCCCCAGCGGTCAGAAACTGCCTGCAGCCATTCCAGCGCCGTTTCCGACTTTTTCTGTCTCTGGTCAAGGTCAATGGCATAGTTACCGGCAAGGGTGTCAAAATCTTCACGAACGGCGGCCGTGTCTTTTTCTATTGCATTACCCACAAAAACAAGGCGGGCAGCAGACAGGGGAATGCCCTGCTCATAGTTTCCCCGGTCGTTCATCATGCTGACCATATTGCGTCCCACAAGGCTTATAAATTTGCGCTCCCCTACTTCTTTTCTGCCTGAATAATATTTTTTTGGAACGACAAAATAGCGGGTAGATTTTTCTGTCTGCTCCACAATCTTTTTTACTCCGGGATTAAAGCCGCCGGGATTTGTTGTTTCCACATCAATTTTTTTACCGTCAATGTAGATGCTGCAAAAGGCATGCTCCGGCGTTTCCTGTCCCGCAACCTGAAGACCAGCTTCCCGGGCAAGGGCAAAGTACAGCACGCTGGAAGAAACACAGTTGTAGCTGCCGTCTATAAAAAGCTGGTCTACACGCGTCTGATTTTTAGCATACTGTCTGAGGACTTTTTCGTACATAAGCGTAAGGATTTTTTCACCTTTTGCCATGGGCGGTAGAGCTGCCGTTTCCGGCGAAAGGACTGCGGCTTCCAGTTCCCTGTAGCGGGAAAGGATCTGCTCTCCTTTTTCACTTTCTGCCGGGCAGAGGGAAAAGTCCAGGGCCGCCCGCATAAGGTCTTCCCCGCTCAAAGGTTCTCCCGCTGCCTCATAGACAAATAAAGGCTCCAGCGAAGGAAATACAGTCTGCGCAAAAAGCCCATCGCAGACGGCAACAAGCAGGCACATCAGAAAGATTCTTCTCATACAGACAGTATAAAACACCCCGCGAGTCATGACAACTGCGCAGCAAAGGCTTTCTGAAATCGCGGGAGGTAACCACAGATGAACGGAGATTAACACAGATAAGACACAGATATTATAAATTTAAAAAAATCCGTGTCCCATCTGAGTTTATCTGTGTCTATCTGTGGTAAAAAGCGGACGGCAAGCGGGACACTGAAATCCA
>DFDV01000033.1:5590-9778 GCA_002369025.1 Treponema sp. UBA3819
TCCCTTCGGTCGCCCGCACAAAGTGGATTTCGTGTCCCTGGCTTGCCTCCCGTCTGTTTTTGTCAAATATATCTGCAGCGGCGCCATTTTTTGCCATGCGGTCGCAGTTGCGTGCGGTGCGAACGGCAAGAGTATATAATTACAAGCACAAACCGCGTGTAGCAGGCGAGCCTGCGCTTCCGTTAAGCCGTTTTGCGACTGGGAGCCATTTCCTATGGGAAAAAATGTATAATGCGTTTATCCTGCAGGCAGTTGCTTTCTCTTGACGGAGTGAGGGGTAGCAGATAAAATGACTGAAAGGACTATATGGCAGAAGTTACCATTAAAAAAAATAATTCAAGCACAGTGCTTCCTCCCAGCGATCTTATCCAGGGAAAAAGACAGCTTACAGATGAAGAAATTGCCGTTTTAAAGGCAAACCGCAACCGCAACGCTGATGAAAGCTGGCAGAACATTTGGGTTCCTGCGGAAAAGGATAATTTTGAAGCCACACTCATATACGACTGCGAGATTTCAGGCTTTCTTATCATCGGACGGCTTGTAAGCGCCACACTGCAGTTCCACGACCTGATACTTGAAACAGGCTTCTACCATTCATATCTGGACAATGTCTGCACCGGGGATGATGTTGTAATCCGCAATGTGGCATACCTTTCCAATTACCGGCTCGCAAACCGTGTCATGCTTTTTAACGTGCAGGAAATAAGCTGTACCTGCCACTCAAAATTCGGAAACGGCATTCTCAAAGAAGGCGAGCCGGAGTCAAACCGCGTCTGGGTTAGCGTTGGAAACGAAAACGATGCCCGCGCTGTTCTTCCCTTTGAAAGCATGATTCCCGCAGACGCATTTTTGTGGTCACGCTACCGGGAAGACAAGACAATCCTGCAGAAATTTATTGATATGACTGAATACGGTCAGTCCAAAGCTCTGGACACCTACGGCATTATTGATGATGACGCGGTCATAAAGAACTGTACCCTGCTCAAAGATGCAAAAATCGGAAAAAATGCCTACATCAAGGGTGCCTTTAAGCTCAAAAACATTACGATTTTGTCCTCTCCCGATGAAGTAAGCCAGATTGGCGAAGGTGTTGAACTGGTCAACGGCATTGTCGGCTATGGCTCCCGCATTTTCTATCAGGCTGTTGCAGTCCGCTTTGTTATCGGACGAAACTGTCAGCTCAAATACGGAGCCCGCCTTTTGAACTCAGTTCTGGGTGACAATTCCACAATTTCCTGCTGTGAAATTCTGAACAACCTGATTTTCCCCTTCCACGAACAGCATCACAATTCCTCCTTCCTCATTGCAAGCACAATTGGAGGACAGAGCAACATCGCTTCGGGCGCAACTATCGGCTCCAACCACAACTCCCGCTCACCAGACGGCGAAATGATTGCAGGACGAGGTTTCTGGCCGGGTCTCTGTTCGGACTTTAAGCACAACAGCCGCTTTGCCAGTTTTGTTCTTGTTGCAAAAGGCAGTTACAATTACGAACTGAATATCACCTACCCCTTTGCCCTGGTTGCCACAAACGGTTCAAATCAGCCGGTCAGCATTATCCCCGGCTACTGGTTCATGTACAATATGTACGCCATGGCCCGCAATAAAACTAAATTTCTAAAGCGGGACAAACGAGTAGTTAAAGTACAGCATATCGAAACAGCTCCCTTTGCTCCGGACACCATGCAGGAAATTCTTATCGCCCTTGACCGCATTATCGAACTGACCGGCCGCCACCTGAAAGCACAGGGAGATGCAAAGGCTGTTGCCACAAGCACAGATGAAGAGCTTTATCAGGTAGCAAAAGATTTTCTGCATCAGAATCCGGACGCAGAATTCGTTCTGGAAGATTCCCGCTGTCAGAAAAAATATGGCGCCCTCATTTACAAGCCCGTACGCGGCTACCGTGAATACCGCAAGGTTCTTAAATTTTTTGCAGTTTCTACCCTCATCGACTACTGTGCCATGCGCCATATTCCCAAACTCACACAGGCAGAACTGGAGCGCATTGAACAGCTTCCCCTCTACACAAGCTGGATAAATATGGGCGGTCAGGTCATGCCTGAGAAAAAAGTGGAAGAACTGCTGGACTACATCAAGACGGGTGCTATTTATTCATGGGACCAGGTGCATGCATTCTACGAAGAAAGTTTTGCACTCTACCCTACCTACAAGACGACCTATGCCATTTTCGTGCTGGAACAGCTTTATTCACGACCCGTTTACAACTTTACAAGAGAAATCTACGAAGATATTCAGGCTGATGTTGTAGCAATTTCCAACGAGATTTACAATTCTGCCTTCTCTTCCAGGGAAAAAGACTACAGTGACTACTTCCGCTCAATTACTTTCCGCAACAAGGAAGAACAGGAAGCCGTTATCGGTTCCATCGAGCACAACGAATTCCTTAAGGAAATGAAGCCCAAGGGTAAAATATTCAGAGAAAAGATGAAAAAACTCTTTATGGATTTGTGCTAGAGAAAAACGGGCTGGGGAACATCTCCATGCATTCCCATAAAAAGGATTGCAATGAAGGCAAATGCCGTAAGCAGGCGAAGCCCCACTCCCGTAATGAATCCAAGAAATGACCAGAAAGCGACAATCAGGGCGTGTTTTATGTCCTTGTTGTCGTGAACAAGTTCACCAAGAAAGGCTCCTAAAAATTCTCCCATAAAAACGCCAACGCCCAAACCTAAAAGTCCCACAAAGGTTCCGATAATTGAGCCCCAGGCCGCTTCTTTTGAACCGCCTGCCCTGCGGGTAAAAATGGCAGGCACAATATTATTGATAACTTCTACAACAGCCGTAACAATCGCACAAATGATGAGAACCGGCCAGGAAACAGTACAGACAGAAGTAAAAGAGGCACAGAGAAGTCCGCCCCAGCAGAGTGGTGTTCCCGGCAATCCCGGAATGATACAGCCTACAATACCCACAAAAAAGAGCAGGGCCGCACCCACAAACAAAAGAATGTCCATGCTGGAAAGATTTTCCATATTCTGTCTCCGTAAAAAAATGTCTATCTGCGTCCAAATGCTTCCAGATTGGCCAGTCCCCGCTTGAACTGCGGAATGCGGGCACATGCACTTGTATTCCAGCCGCTGCGGTCGCCGCGGGCAAGGAAATGATATGCCACACCGGCAATCATGGCGCCGTTGTCTCCGCAGAGTTTGAGGGGCGGGAAAATGCACTGGATATCCGTCCGCTCTGCAAGCAGTGCCCGAAGGCGTGAATTCGCCGCAACACCGCCGCCTGCTACTACAGTCTTTAGTCCCGTGTCGTCAATGGCCCGGAAAAGGCGGCTGGTCAGCGTCCGGCAGGCCGTCTCCTGAAATGACGCACAGATATTTTCCTTTGTATTTTCGTAACCCTTGTTCAGGAACTGGTCAGCCTGATGAATCACTGCAGTCTTTAAGCCGCTGAAAGACACATCGTAGCGGTGTTCGCCCCTCTTATCCAGTTTTGGTACCGGAAAAGTAAATGCTTTGGGGTCACCTTCATGGGCAAGTTTGTCAATAATCACTCCGCCGGGATAGCCCAGACCGTAATACTTTGCCACCTTGTCAAAAGCTTCTCCCACGCTGTCATCCATGGTCGTTCCAAGAATTTCAAGGTCATCAAAGCCATTTACTTTTGCGATAATGGAATGTCCGCCACTTACCAGAAGCCCCAGATAGGGATAGGGAATGTCATTCTGAAGATGAGCGGCATAGAGATGACCCAGCATGTGATTTACTGCGATAAAGGGCTTTCCCGTAGCCCAGGCAAGTGTTTTTCCAAAGGTAAGCCCAACCAGAAGACTTCCCATCAGTCCGGGCCGGTTTGTTGCAGCAACCGCATCCACATCATCCATGGTCATATTCGCTTCTGCGAGGGCCTGACGCACTACAGGCAGAATCCATTCGGCATGCTTACGGCTGGCGATTTCCGGCACAACACCCTTATAAATCTGGTGAAAAGGTATCTGAGTGGCAACAACATTGCTGTATATTTTCTTTCCGTCTTCCACGATTGCACATGCAGTCTCGTCGCAGGAGGACTCAATTCCAAGCACTTTCATAGTAAGAAGCATAGCATATTTGAGAAAAAAGGAAAACACCAGGGAACGCACAGGCCAGGGCAAACGCATTATAATTCATTCGCAAGTAAGACAAAAAGGGCCTAGGTAAAAGAGTCCCAGCAAAAACG
>DFDV01000016.1 GCA_002369025.1 Treponema sp. UBA3819
CGAATCAGTTCCGCAAAGTCAGGATTCTTTTTCTGCGGCATGATGGAACTTCCCGTAGACCATTTTTCACTCAAATCAATAAAAGCAAATTCCGTAGTAGACCAGATGACCACTTCTTCGCTCATGCGGCTCAAGTGACTTTGCAAAAGGGCAAAATCAGCAGCAAATTCAATGCAGTAATCACGGTCAGAAACGCCGTCAAGAGAATTGTCAGTAACGCCGTCAAAATTCAGTTTTTCCGCAACCAGTTCACGGTTCAGGGGCAGATCAGACCCCGCAAGTGCACCGCTTCCCAGAGGACTTTTTGCAATACGCTTTAATGAATCAGAAAGGCGCTCGCAGTCACGGACAAGAGGCCATGCCCATGCGCAGAGATGATGGGCCAGAGTTACCGGCTGGGCGTGCTGCATGTGGGTGTATCCTGTCAAAAGAGAATCCGTATGCTGAGCCGCCACAGTGGCCAGAGTCTTAATCAGCTTTTTAAGGGCTTTCTGCAAATCGGGAATTGCGCGGCGCAGATAAAGGCGTTCATCCAGTGCAATCTGGTCATTTCTGCTGCGACCGGTATGCACCTTTTTTCCCGCCTCACCTATTCTGTCAGTGAGGGTCGCTTCTACAAAAGAATGAATGTCTTCTGCACTGTAGTCGATGGCAAGTTTTCCAGACTGCAAATCAGCCGAAATTGAATCCAGACCTTTTTGAATCGCATCATTTTCTTCCGCACTGATAATACCCTGATGAGCAAGCATTGCAGCGTGAGCCTTACTGCCTGCGATATCGTCCAGTGCCATGCGTTCATCAACATATATTGAAGTTTCAAATTCTACAGCCGCCGCATCAGGACCTTCTGCAAAACGGCCATGCCAGAGCGCGGCGTGATTGTTATCAGTCATCGTGCCGTGAGCACTTTTTTCTTTTGCCATAGTCCAAAGTATATCGAAATGGGGAGCAATATGCAATCAGAAGGAAAAAGTCCGGCAATTTACAGCAGGACATGGCTCAATACCCCCCCCCATACTGTTTTCATACAAAAAAACGGGGACAGGAGAGCGCACGCAAAGGGAAAGTTTAGGAACCCTTTGTTTTTCTCCTGTCCCCTAACCCACACCGCACGAAATAAGGAGAGTGCGGTGCGGGGTTATTTCTTCTTTAAGCCGACCGAAGCATATTGCAGCATGCGATAGGCTTTGGGCTTTTCTTGTCACGCGGATGATTCGCTAACGCTTCTCGGGCTAACGCCCTCACTGGGATAGGCGAATTGCCGTCCGTGTGACGGTATGCCAGCTGTGAGAAGTGCAGAGAAGCACAGATTTCACAGTTGGCACAGATTTTTTTGAATGCCACCGTGCTAATAGCTCCGCACGGCGGGGAGAGAAATAGAATTACTCTGATAAAGTCAAAACTATATTTGCAAGAGTAAATGCCTTTGATTCTACAGCTGCAAAAGCTTTTCCAGATTTTACTGAACCAACCTTTACAGTAACTGTATATTCAGTGCCTGCAACTAAGCTTGTACCTGTTAATGATTTATCAAGGTTTACAGCATTGCTAGAACCATTCTGGCTCGCAAGTTCTGTTTCACCAAGTAACACTTTAACAGTAAAATCAGATGTCTTATTACAGCCTCCATAAAGTGCAATATTTGTTAGTTCTGCAGCCTTTGCAGGAGTAATTTTGAATGAAACATTAAAGAACTCTTCAAAGTCAGTATTCGCGGCATGTGTATAAGCTGTATTACCACAAGAAAGACCGTATATTGATTTTGCAGCATTCATATTCGGCACACTATCAAACGCAGAAGCAATTCTTGTATATACAGCATCTGTCACTGTCGTAATCAAATTCAAACTATCACTCGTTGTTGCACCATAAGAAAGAGTTGAATTCTTATCATATCCAGCAAAATAGCTGATTGTTGTTACAGCATTTACAGTAACTGTATAACTTCCGCTTACTCCGCTTCCATCAGCTGCTGTTGCTGTGATTATGGCTGTACCTGCTCCTACTGCTGTTACAACTCCGTCTGCAACTGTTGCAGCGTTTTCATTGCTTGAAGTCCAGGTTACAGCTTTGTTAGAAGCATCGTCCGGACTTACTGTTGCTGTAAGAGTGATTTTGTCACCTGCATTTACAGTTCCGCTTGTTGCGTCACTTGAATCTTTTACAACGATTCCAGTTACATTAACAACTGCAGCCTGAACTACAATAGTAACCTCAGCTTTTACTCCACTTGGTGCTGTTGCTGTAATTTTTGCACTTCCTGCTCCAACAAATGTTACTTTTCCTGTTGAGTCAACTGTTGCAACACCTGTAGCATCAGATGTCCATGTGATAGTCTTTTCTGTTGCACGAGCTGGAGCAACTGTTGCGCCAAGCTGAACAGAGCCATCAGCAAGGAGAACTGCTGCTGTTGGGGCGCCTGTAATTTCAACAGTTTCTACAGGAATAGTCTGAGCAGCACTGTATGCAACGATGTATCCAGGATAAACAGAACCTGAACCACCGCCAATTACGATAGAAAGTTCATCTGTAGAAGCAGTGTTAAATGTGAACTTAATAATGTCAGAACCATTGACAGATCCCGGATGTGTAAGAGTTTCTGCCGCTCCGTCACCAATTTTTACAGTGAAGGTACGACCTGCATTAGAGTTCTTAACATAAAGGTCAAAGCCTGCAACGCCCTTAACTTTTGCAGTTATGTTGCGGCTCTCTCCAGAAAGATTGTAGAAAACATCAGTGTAATCACCAATTGTGTTAGAAGATGACCAGTTGTCACTTGCTACAGAAAGGTATTCAGAACCACCTGCGTTTGCAGTTTCGCCAATCATACCAACATTAGTTTTTCCAAGGCTGATTGTTCCGCTTTCACCCTCAAGCACATACACGCTTACCTCGGCTTTCACCGTAACAACATAGGCTTCGCTCTTAACACCATCTGCCGTGGCAAACACATTTACAGTTCCTGCCGTTGCTCCTGCGGTGAGTTTACCTGTGCTTTCATCGATTGTAGTTCCCGTAGCGCCATCCGTCTCTGGGATTTCCACGCTCCATGTAACAGTTTTGTTTGTTGCGTTTGCGGGGAGTACTGTTGCCGCAAGGTCGGAAATTTCACCGCTCGTTGCAACGCTCGTTGTTCCGCTAATCGTTACACTTGTTACTGGAGTCTTTGCTACTGTAACTGCAACTGTTTTAGAAACATTGTCGTTTGCCTTTACAGTGATTGTTGTCTCACCGACTGAAACAGGAGTTACACGGCCATTTTCAACGGTCGCAACGTCTGGATTGCTTGAAGTCCATGTGATTGTATCTGTTGTGTCGCTTGGCTCATGTGTTTCTGTAAGCGTTACAGGCTCATCAGTGTCTTTGATTGTAAGAGTTGTGGCTTCTGCTTCTCCCTTCTTTACGGTAAGAGAAGTTACAGGCTTTGTCTCTGCCGCTACCGTGACGGTACATTCCGCTTTGACAGTCTCGCTTTCTGCAGCACCGTTTGCCGTTACCGTGATTTTTGCAGTACCAGCTTTCACACCAGTTATGACACCTGCATCACTTACCTTCGCAACGCTTTCATCGCTACTAGTCCATGTAACAGTCTTGTCGGTTGCCGTTGCTGGAGTTACTGTTGCAGTGAGGGTCTTTGTTCCGCCGATAATCACAGACGCGGTCTCGTCAATAGAAACAGCCGTTGCATACACTGTAGGTGACTGATTTTGTTTTGCAGCGGTCGTAAGAATGATGTCGTAAATACGCATGTATTTTGCACAGCCGATTACAACATCAACTCGGTCCGTACCAGAATAAGTATATTTAAGAACCTGACCGAGAGCAGGAAGCGTGTTTGTCCCTTTGTTTGGCGCATAAACTTCTTCTCCCGCAATTTTAATGTAAGCATAGCGGTCTGTCTTATCACTTGAACTGTTACCCTGTACGTATGCTTTTACGGTAAACGGTCCCTGTACATTTTTGAGAGATACAAGGTCACCTGCTGGTTCAATAGCACCAATAGTAGCACCGGCTGTTGAGTCAGTGTTACTTCCATTTACATAATAAACTGTACTGGAACCAAGAGTCTGGTCAGTTGCAATTTTATTGTAAACAAAACCGTTAGCTGCATCACCCTTGCCCATTGTAAGAATCATGCCGCTTGGTGTAGAAGCGTATTCATAGTCCTCTGAAAGAACATATTTACCTTTATAATCTCCACCAGCGTCTACAGCCTTAACTTCTGTTGTAGTTGTAGTCTGGAAATTCCAGACATAAGAAACAGCATCTCCTTCCTGCTGCTCCTCTTCTCCACCTTCGCCCCCCTGCGCAGGTGTTTCACTTCCCACCGTGAAGTCCGTGTCACCGCTCTTCCATGTAAGCGTAATGGGAGCCAGTCCAGTGATTGAAATCCTTGCAACCTGCCCCTTGGCATTGGTGTCGGCGGTGAAGGCCGCCTCGTTGTAGGTGCCTGAAATCTCGCCATTTGTGATTGTATAGGTGCCCACGGCTTCTTTCGCAACCGTCACGGGCGAAGTGCTGTCATCAGTCACCGCGTAGATTTTTCCGTCCACAACGATAATCGTCACATCGCCCGTGCCATCGTTGAACGCATATGTTCCCTTTACGGTGCCCTCCGTTACGGTTACGGTTACGATCACCTCAACCGTGATGTCGGTTTCCGCACCGTCGGCAGAAGTCACCTTTGCCGTCGTGTTTCCTTCCGCATCCGTGGTGACGGTGTAGCTGCTTCCGTCGGCTTTCGTGTAGGTGGCAACGCCGTCATCGCTTTCCGATACGGTGATTTCCGTGCCGTCTGCCAGAGTCGCCTTGCCGTTCTCGTCAACGGTGATTACCGTACTGTCACCGAGCGTAATCGTGCCCGCCTTGGCCTTTACGGTCACCGTACATTCGGCTGTCTTTGCGCCGTCCTTTGTCTTTACTTGGATTGTTGTTGAGCCGGTCTTCTTTGCGGTCACCTTGCCGCCATCGACCGTCGCGATAGATGTGTCGCCGGAAGTCCATTCGACTTCCTTGTTTGTCGCATCGCTTGGTTCTACCGTCGCCGTGAGCGTGATGTCGCTTCCTACGGTAACCGATGCCTCCGTCTTGTCGAGCGTTACGCCCGTTACTGCCACTGTGCTGGGAGAATCATCCCCGCTGTCACTACAGGAGGTTAATAATACCCCCCCCATTACTACTGTACACAATAATAGTGACAGTACTTTCTTAAATTGCTTCATAGAAGTTCCTCCTTTTGAACTTTTAGCTATGAGTTTTTGGACTTTTTGTGTCCAGAACGTTTTTGTTCAAATCCTAGCATAAAGACAAACGGAAGAACTTTGCAAACGAGATTTTGGATTATTACGACATTATTTCCGATCACACAGGAAGCATGATTCCGCTTTTCCGGTCGGAAGTATTGCCGGTAATCAGCGAACGGCGGACATTTCTTTTTGCATAGTCTGCCAGTCGCCTGAAAGCATCGCGCACTTCTTCCGGGCTTGCAAAGAGGAGGCCTTTGATTTTTTCTTCACGGTCTTCATCAAAAATGCCGTAAAGGGTACGCAAAAGCCCTGTTGAACCACGGGAATGAGGTGAACGAGGCTGAATATTGCTGGAGTAAGTTCCTGTTACTGCCCTCTCAACGGTCTCCCTGTCCATGAGCATGCCGGCGCCCTCTTCCAGACAGGCATTGAACACGTCTGCAGATTTTTCCGGCGTGGGGTCACGATAGGTGCTGAAGACAAGAGAATTTGCCAGAGCCTCGGTGTAGCAGAAGGCCCCGTATGCACCGCCAATGGTACGAAGTTTTTCCCAAAGCAGGGTATTTGAAAGCCAGTGAGTACAGATTTCTTCCAGGGCTGATTCCTTGCTGCCAAAGGGTGAGCATTGCGTACACTGGGAGGCAAATCCCACCTGAGAAGAAGCAAGCAGCACTTCATTTTCTGCCTCAGTCTTTTCTGCACCCGCTTCGGTCAGGCGGATAAAATCCTGGGGAGAAGCCGGCAGGGGTGGTTTTAGGGAAGAAAGGCCCGCAGCCTGAACAAAAGCATCCAGTTCCCTGCGGACCGCCTGAATGCCGCTCTCTTCCGCCGTCACATGCACAAAGGCGCCTCCTGCCTTTACTCTGGCAAAGAGAGATTTCAGATGTTCTGCCATGTCTTCTGCACAGCCTTCGGGAAGGGAATGCAGGGTAAAAAGAAGGGTCAGCCCGTTCCAGATTTCGTCAATTGCCTTTGTGCGGGAAACAGACCTTTTTGCCCGGAGAGAAACATAGTCGTGGCCGTCGGGAATCACTGTAGAATCAACATCGTTGCGCAGTTCCGTGATGATATCCTTCAGGCGTTTTGTGTCATGATAATCTACTTTAGAAATGCAGTCAGAAAGCAGGCGCATTGCCGTGGCACATTCTTTTTCCAGCATGCCCATGCGGTAGACAAGCCATTCCCGCCCTACCCAGTCTTTATGTTCCGACGCCCATTTTTTTGCAAGGTCAGTCGTACTTAAATCTGAAACAAGCAGATTCACTGAAATGCCGCCGGTATGCAGGGCCGTCTGTTCGGCAGCCTTTGCCCAGTCCAGATCTCCCCAGCCTGTTTCAGTTACGCTTTCCGCAAGAATGGGGAGGAAGGGATACTCTTCAGGCGGTACTACATCGGCAGGAAATCCTACATCAATGTAAATAATGCCGTTTGTATTCTCACAGTTGGTAAAGAGGGGCAGATTCTTTCCGTCCACTCCCCTCACGCTGCTGATATCCGTATGGATTTTTTCAAGAACAACTTTTCCATCCACCAGAAAATCTTTGGGGTGGATATGAGGAAGACAGGAGTCATCTTCTGCCCTGCTCTGGAAGGCATGCAGAGCATCATTCTGCCTTTTGATTTCATCTTTTGAAGTAGTTTTCAGCAGGTTAGCAATCAGTTTTTCTTCAGCCTTATCCCGCTTCCGGCTATATTTTTTTGTGGGAGAGACTACAACCAGAGAGCGTTCCTGATTGTCCAGCAGAAGTTCCTGAATCAGATGCTCAACAAATCCTTTTTGACTGCGGACTTTTTCCGCAACTTTGTCAAAGGTTTCGCGCAGGTGGAATGATTTTTCTACATCAAAGCCGTAGAGCCAGGCATAAATGGGCCGGGTCATCAGGCGGAGGGCATAGGGACCATGAACCCGTTTTATTTCACACTGGGAATACTCCATGGTCATCAGGGTAGAATCAATGTCGTTCCGGGGAATGCCTTTTTTTACCAGATCAGAAAGAGTATCAAAAATCAGCTGCTGAACTTTTTCTTCATCCCCCTTCTTAACGCCCCGCAAACCTACGGTCAGAAGGCATTCATACTGAGAAGGATCAAGTCCAGTCTGGGGTGCCGTATCTTCGCCCAGACCGCTGTCCAGCAGAGCTTTTTGCAGGGGGGAACCATCGTGATTCAGCAGGATACCGGTGAGCACCTGATATTCATAAGCCTTTTCTGCATCCGGACAGGTTCCGAACCTCCAGTTTACAAGGACTGTGTTTTTTCCGCTTTCCTCTTCACCTGCAGGGCCTTCCTCATAAAGGGTAAGGGGTTTTTGAATGGGGGCTGGTCGAACGAGGGCAAGATGAGCATCCACATGAGCCTTACGGTTTTCCTCAGTATCAAGAGCCTGAGGATATTTTTTTTCAAGGCGGTCAAGAAAATTGTCCTGAAGAAAATCCAGCTGCTCCTCCGTCGGAATATTTCCGTAGAGGAATACAAAGCAGTTGTCGGGCCGGTACCATGTATCGTGAAAAGCCACCAGTTCTTCATGGGTAATCGTCGGAATTTCAAGGGGGTCGCCACCGGAGTCTTTTTCGTATACAGAACCGGCAAGCAGACTCCGTTCTGCCGCATCAGACGCCACGCTTTCAAAAGAAGAATAACTTCCCTTCATTTCGTTGTAAACGACACCCTGAATAGAAGGCTTTCCCTCCTCGTCCAGTTCCAGACGATGGGCTTCCTGCATAAAAATCTCTTTTTCCAGACGGGGAAAGAAAACCGCATCTCCGTAGACACTCATCAGATTAAAATAATCTGCCTTTACCATGGAACTTGCCGGAAAAACAGTGCGGTCAGGGTAGGTCATGGCATTGAGATAGGTTTTTACGCTCTGATTTGACAGGCGGATAAAGGGATCCTTAAGGGGAAAACGCTCTGAACCGCATAAAACAGAATGTTCAAGAATGTGGGCGGCACCGTTTCCCTTGGGGTTGGGCGTACGGAAGGCAAAAGAAAAAAGATTTTCATCCTCATCATTTACCAGATGCATGACTTCCAGGCCAGTCTTATGCCGCAGGTAGAGAGCCGTAGAGTGATAATCTTTTACCGGAAATACAGAAATGACTGTAAATTTTCCATATTTGTCGCCTTTCTTAAAATGCAATGTATTCTCAGACATATATTTCGTCGTCCCGTCCTTTGATAATCAGTTCGCCGTCTTCCCATGCCCGGCGCAGGGTGCTGAAAAACTGTGATGTAATTTTTTCGCAGTCGCTTCTCAGCATAGGCTTTTTTGCCTGCTCTTCGTCCAGAATAATTCCGGCCCGATTCTGGCTTACGTTGTGCAGGATTTTTTTGCGGAAATCATCATCTTTGCCCGCAATTAAGAATGCAAGGTCAGTATCGCTCATCGAACGCAGGTAGTTCTGCAGATAGCGGTCATCTGCATTCAGAATGTCGCCGGCAGTAAAGAGTCTTTCCCGTAAATCTGCGCCCAAATCCGGGTCCTGGCTTGAAAGCCGGCTCAAAATGGCGTCTTCGTTTTCCGGCGACATCTGCTTGAGAATCTGGGCCAGGGCATTTCTTCCGTCTATGCTGTCTGATTTTTCCACGACAAGAGAATTCAGTTTTTCCCTCATGGCAGCATCCACCCGCTTTACAACTTCAGGTGAAATCTGCTTAAGGCGGGCAAGACGCATGACCACATCTTTTTTTTCATCATCAGGCAGAGCCGTTATCACCTGGGCAGAGACTTTTGGCTGTAAATAACTGAGCACAAGAGCCCGTACTGCCCCGCCCTCGTCTTTTAAGAGCAGACCGATTTTTTCTGCACTTGCTTCCGACAGATATTCAAAAGGCTTTCCGTCAGCAAAAGGCACGGACTTTTCCAGCAGACTTGCCGCTTTTTCCGAACCGAATGCCTTTTCCAGCATATTTCTTGCAGTCTCAAGGCCGCCGTCTTCCCGCGACTTCTGCAGCAGGGACTGAAACTCAGCCAGAATTGATTGTGCTTCCTCCGGTTCCACACGGCGGATTGAAGCCAGTTCCGGTACAATTTTTTCTATTTGTTCTTCTGTAAGGTGCGGCATGATTTTTGCCGCTTCGTTTTCGCCAATCAGCAGGAGGAATTTTGCCACACGACGGTATACAGATTCTTTTCCGTCTGCAGCAGGCGGCTGGACAGGAACTTTTAAAAGTCCGCCCTGAGTCAGAGCCTTTACCGCAATTGAAGCACTCTCTTTTGACGAACTCGCTATTGATGCGGCATCCTGAGATCTTTCGCTGTCTGATTTTGCCAGATTTTGATATGCATTCAGACGTCTGTCATTCAGATTCATGCTACTACTATAGCATATTTTTATGCGATTTTAAACAGTTTTTCGATATCAGGCTCACGGACGACCAGAACATTACAGCGGGCATTTGCAATAATATCGCCGTTGTTTGCAGAAATCGTATCATGCTCTCTGCCAGAGAAAGCTGTGTCATGCTCTTTTCCGCCCAGAAGAATGGCAGAAGCCTTAAAGTCATCGGCAGCCTTGATGATTTCAGAAAAAATTGCACCCCGGCGCAGTTCAGTTTCGATTTTTACATCTTTCTGCTTTGCAAGATCGGCTACATAATCCAGATAACGCTTGCCGTCACTTTCCAGACTTGCCTCGTAGTCCGCACTTTCTTCGCTGATAAAGAATTTGCTCAGCGTAAGCTGTCTGATTGTTGCCGTATCAACAACATAAATAGCCTTGAGCTCACACTTGTACTGCTTAGCCATCAAAATGGCATACATGGCGGCATGAATTGAACGGTCTGAACCATTAACTGCGACAATCAGTTTTTGCAAAAGCGGTTTTATCACTGGACGGCCTCGTTATTCTTTCTGTTTTTAAGTGATTTCAGGACGAACACATTTTCGCGTTCACGTTCTTCCAGTACACTTTCGATATAGGTTTTAGTTTCTTTGTTCTGCGGAATAATCATCTTATCCAGGGCATTTACCCGCCGCTGGGTCTTTTTGACTTCATTTGCAAGCCGCCATACAATCGTGCGGATTGAAGCCATCTGGGTCAGAAGATTGAGCAACTTAAAGAAAGAAACCGTTACCTTATCAGTATCGGCAAATGTTCCCACAAAAGAATAGAAAAGCTGCTGCTGAGGAAGTTCGACTTCTATTGAAGAAAAACTCATTCCGCCTGCAACTACCGGCTTTTCCTTTATCGTAAAATCATATTTTACCGCATGGGCAATTCTTTCCGTACGGTCTCCGCCTACAGCCATAAGCATGTGACGCAAAGCCGGGTATGCCTCACCGATTGCCTTGTCGATGTCACGCTCCAGAAGAGTCACCTGCTCCACAAGGCGCATCAGTTCCATAACAAGAATTTCGCGTTTCTGTTCCAGAAGGTCATAACCGTCTGTCGCTACAGAAAGCTGTTCTTTTATGGCGAGAAGATTTGATTTTGTCGGCGCAATATTTAACTTTGCCACAGACTAGTCCTTGGGCATGTACTTTTCAATTAGTTCAGGCTTAATGCGCGTCAGGTCTGCCTTAGGCAGCATCTTCAGCAGTTTCCAGCCTAAGTCCAGTGTTTCTGCGATGGAACGGTCTTCACGCTCGCCCTGCGTAAAGAACTGACCTTCCAGTGCATCACCGAATTTCATGTACATCTTGTCTTCGGCACCCAGTTCTTCCTCACCGATGATTGCGGCAAGATT
>DFDV01000196.1 GCA_002369025.1 Treponema sp. UBA3819
TAATGCCTGCAAAACTTGTACCCATGTTAAAGAGGTTGGAAGCAAGACTCTGCTGTGAACCGGTGGAGAATCCTTTTACGGAGCGGTCGCCCCAGCCCAAAGCATCAAAACTCAAAACTACATAGCCACGCTTTGCCAGTTCATCACCGGGGAACTGCTCGCTGAAAAAAGTCTTTGCCCAGTCAGTGGTCAGCTTAAGGCGTTCCTTGTCCAGGTCAGTTTTTCCAAAGGGTTTTACCATCTTTTCCTTACCGATTCTGAAGTTTGAACCGTGGTCGTGAAGCATAAGGGCTGCGGGGAATTTCTGATTTTTCTTTCCCTTGGGAACCAGAAGATATGCAAGTACGCGGCTGTCCCGGCTGATATTGAAAACAACTTTCTGTGCCGTGTAGCCGTCGCGTTTTTCTGAATCGATGACAACCATGTCAAAAGGAGTGTTGTCTTCTTCCTGTATCATCAGTTCGCGTGCTTTTTCAAGACCAGCTTTTTTCCATGCAGCGGGATCTGCGCCATCTTTCCAGCCAAGCGAGAAATTCATGCGGGCTTTAAGTGATTCGTAGAATGTGGGCAGACAACGGTCAGCAGCATTGATTTCCTGCGTCACATACTTTTCATCTCCCTTTGCAAAAGAGAGCGAGACAGAGATTACGGCAATAGCCACTGCCGCAATAAGACGATACTTTTTCATATTTTCTGTTTCCTCCAGAAAGAAATAATATTACTTTAATTTTAGCACATTTTTTTCCATAAGCAATAAAAAAAGCCGGCTTTTAACCGGCTTCGTCTGCATTAGTAGTTTTCTGCGTGGATTTCAAAGTAACTCTGAGGATGTTCACAAACCGGGCAGACATTGGGGGCTTTTTTGCCGATAACGATGTGACCACAGTTGCGGCACTGCCAGATGGTGTCTCCGTCGCGGCTGAATACAAGTTCCTTGTTTACGTTGTCCAGGAGCTTGCGGTAGCGTTCTTCGTGCTTCTTTTCGATTGCACCGACCATTTCAAAGAGTTTTGCAATGCGGGTAAAACCTTCTTCCTTTGCTGTTTTTGCAAAGCCGTCGTACATGTCAGTCCATTCGTAGTTTTCGCCGTCAGCAGCGTCTTTCAGATTTTCTGTGGTTGCAGGAACTTCGCCGCCATGAAGCAGTTTGAACCAAATTTCGGCGTGCTCTTTTTCATTTGCTGCTGTTTCCAGGAAAATTGCCGCAATCTGTTCGTAGCCTTCTTTCTTTGCCTTGCTTGCGTAATATGTGTATTTATTGCGTGCCTGAGATTCGCCCGCAAAAGCCGTCTGCAGATTTTTTTCAGTCTGCGTTCCTTTTAATTCTGGTGTTGCCATAATGTACCTCTTATCTAAAAAGTATATGAGCAAAGTTGGCAAAAAGCAAGCGAAACAGTATACTTTTTTGCATGTCACAGACTCTCATTTCTATTCAGCATTGCCGTGTACAGGATATGCGGCAGGTATATATTCCCGAAGTAAACTGGCAGATGAATGCGGGCCAAGCCTGGCTTGTTATCGGCGGAAACGGTAGCGGCAAGGATATGTTTTTGCGCGCGATTGCCGGCGAAAAAGATTTTGTTGTAAATGAAGACTCAGGTCAGTCCGGCCTGCTGGAAAATGCTTTTGCCGCTTCAACGGAAATTGTCTCTCTTGAACGTGCAGCTGCCCTGATTGAAGAAGAGCGCGAACTGGATGAAACGGACTATATGAACCGCGTGGATGAAGGACGCACAGGCAGACGCTTTATTGCAGAAGTGCTGGGAGGACCAGATGCAAAACACCGCAATCAGCCCCTGCCATTAATTGCAAACCGGCTGGAGACAATGCCGGAAGTCAAACTGTGCGGCGTAGAAGGAATTCTGGAACGCGGATTAAAATACATGTCTACCGGAGAAATCCGGCGTACGCTCTTGTGCCGGGCCTTGCTTTCAAAGAAAAAACTGCTGATCCTGAGCGACCCTTTTGCCGGACTGGACGCACAGAGCCGAAAAATTCTGCTGGAATTTTTCCAGACAATTGTTGGCCGTCAGCTTAAGTCATCTGCCGGAGAAGAGACCACGCGAATCATTCTGGCGATGGAACGCTACACGGAAATCCCGGAGACAATTACTCATGTACTGGAATTTGCAGCGGCGGAGAGGGGCGGAAAAGTTTCATTCTGCGGTACAAAGGCCGACTATGAAAAACTGCTTGCAGACCGTGAGGCTGAAAAACAAAAGACCCGTTCTGCAGAAAAATCGGCTCTGGCAGAGGCCTTTAATCAGATTTCGCAGGATACCGCTGCCCTGCAGAATGAGCATATTGCAGGAGAAAAAACACTCATCCAGCTGAATAAAGTAAATGTCGGTTGGGACGGTCGCCTTGTTTTGCGTGATATGGACTGGTCTGTGCTTCCCGGTGAACACTGGCTTATCCGTGGTCCCAATGGCAGCGGAAAAACGACACTTCTGGAACTGATTACCGGCGACAACAAGCAGGTCTATGCCAATGATGTTTGGCTCTTCGGTCATAAGCGGGGTAGTGGCGAAACAATCTGGGATATAAAGAAAAATCTGGGTATTGTGAGCTATCGCCTGCATGTTGAATACCGCATGGTAGGCGGAACGGATTTGCTCCGGGTAATAATTTCAGGCTTCCATGATTCAATCGGACTGTATGAGCAGCCAACGGATGTGGAGATTGCTGCCGCAAAAAAATGGCTGTCTCTGGCAGGCTTTGCGGGGCGTGAAAATGATTCTTTTTCTTCCCTCAGTTATGGTGAGCAGAGGGCGATTCTGATTATTCGTGCGGCGGTAAAGCAGCCCAAAGTGCTTATTCTGGACGAACCATGCCATGGCCTTGATGAAGGCTACCGCCAGAAGATTCTGGATTTGCTGGAAACTATCGCAGGGACAAAAACAACAACGCTTCTCCATGTCACTCATGACCCTAGCGAAGCGTTGCCGTGTGAAAAGCATATACTGGAACTCCATCCAAATGAAGTTCCTATGTACACATGTATAAGTATTTAGCGGGCGAGGTGCAAAAGCTTTCCGATCGGATCGAAGTCCAGGAAAGCGATGTCAAGTAAATACAAAAGTGAAAAACCGATCACTGCGATGATTACCAGAATTCCCAGTCCAAAGAGGAGCTGAACGAAAACCGGGAGCCTGTCAAATGCTGCCTGACGTGCTGCTGCCTTTGCATCGCGAGCGGCTGCTTTTTCAATAGATGACATCTGTGCTGTATCTGCCATATTAATCTCCTTTAAAAACTCCGCATTAGCGGTCGTGCAGGAAGCACGAAATCGCAGTTTTGCCAACGGCAAAATCTGCAAATGATAAAAATTACACGGATGTAATTTTTATCATGCCTCCTTTAACTAACGTGTATTACTA
>DFDV01000205.1:0-20547 GCA_002369025.1 Treponema sp. UBA3819
GACTTTGGTGATTCTGGCTCTTCCGGCTCAAGTAGCAATGTAACTCAGGATGGTAAGTAATATGAAAAAGATTCTTGTAACATTTTTGGCTTTTGCTGCAAGCGGCCTGCTTTTTGCACAGAATTCATCAAGTGCTCAGAGTACAGGGAATGTAAGTCTTGCTGAACCTGATCCTACTATGATTGGTAGAGATTCTGCCAGCCAGTCTTTGCGTGAAGTTTCTGTAGACCGTTTTGAACTGGAAGGTGCATGGAATGCAACTATTTCTCCGGACTACGGTATGATTACTGCCCGCCTGCACGACGGTAGCCCTGCTGCAAAAGAACCTGTAAAGGATGATGCTGATGCACCGGATTCAAGAGTTCTTGGTGTTAAGGTGGAATTCTTCCGCCGTGGCGTGAATTCATTCTTTATTAAGTCTGCCCGCCCCATTCCGATTGAGGGTGTTACAAAGACTGTTTCAGTCTGGGTCGTCGGACGTAACATGGATCATCAGCTTACACTGCTGGTTCAGGACTATTACGGACATAATTTTGAACTTTATATGGGTTCACTGGGCTTTACCGGATGGAAACGCATGACTGTTGCAGTCCCGCCGACTCCTGATGGAGAACACGGTATTATTCAGCAGAGTGCATACAATGGTTCTAAGCCTGGCCTGCGCATCGTTGGTTTCAGAATTGACTGTAACCCCATGCTGGCCCGCGGAACTTACTACATCTACTTTGATGATTTGCGTGCAGTTACCGACCTTTACGACATCGAAAATCGTGATGAAGACGATATGAGAGATGATTGGTAGGGAGTATTCGTTCCGACATCCATGTCGGAACGAAACTCGACAGAAGCAAAAGCTTCTGTCACGCTTTTCAGCCGCCGTCCTGGCGGCTTGATTTTTTTAAAGACTTCCGTGTCGGAACGAAGTTCGACAGAAGCAAAAGCTTCTGTCACGCTTTTCAGCCGCTGTCCATGGCGGCTTGAATTTTTTTTAAGGGTTTTCTGGCGGATTTTTGTTAATGACTCAGTGGGTGAGGCGGTAGAGTTTGCTGCGGGAGCGTTTGCCGCATTCTTCTATGAGGTTCATACGGGTGAAAAGCCATACGAGCAGGCGGGCCTGGGAGGCGGCTTGACGGCGGTTTGATATGCTTAAGTCTTGCCCCCAGGCTTTTGCAAAAATTGCTTTCTGTAAGTCCGGGATGGTGAATTCTTTCTCAAGTGTAGGCGGAATAAGGGTCAGATAATCTTTTCTTGTTTTGTACACTTCTTTCTTAATAATCTTTTCCAGTCTCTTTCCCTGAGGAATCCAGTCTTTAAGGAATCGCCGGCTTTTGTTTGCCAGCTGGACGGGTGCGGCGGTTTTTCTTCTCATTTCGCTTACTGATACATATAGAATTTCCAGAGTAAAATCTTTTTCCAAAAGCAACGGATAAATGCCGGTCAGATTTCTCAGTACGGAATATATTGTCTGTGATCTGGGGCTTTTTCGGCGGCTGAGGATTTTTCCGTCTGCGGCGTAGTTTTCTATATGTTTTTCACTGATGACCGGATGTACAATGGTTACTTTTTTTCCGATGGAGAGCAGGGAACGGGTTTTTTCGGTCAGTTTTGAAATATTTGCGGTTTGAATCTCTATTATGCCGCCGTCTTCGCTTACGATGTCACAAATCCAATTGTCTACAGGAACTTCGGTTTTTCCATTGCGGTTGAGGGCGTAGATTTTTTTAAGACTGAGATGCAAATCAGATTCGTTGTAAGTATTTATCATAATTTTTTAATTATCGGTATAAAAAGTGCTTGACTTTATCAAATTTGCGGGTAAAATGTAATTAAGTGGGAAAAAGTGGGAGTAAGTGGAAAATAGTGGTATGGAACTGTTAATCGGTGAGTACCGCAATACACTGGACGAAAAAGGGAGAGTTATGTTTCCGTCCAAGTTGCGGTCTGCGCTGACACAAGATAGTCTCATTATTGCCAAGTCGCTGGATAAGGCACTCTGGCTCTACACTCCTGAATATTGGACGGAACTTAAGACTAAGCTGATGGAAAATACATCACTTTTTTCCCGGCAGGGACGTATGTTGCGTGACCGGCTGCTGGGTATGGCACAAGTGGTGGAGTTTGACAAGGCTGGTCGAATTTCCGTTCCTCAAATTCTCCGTGAATATGCGGGGCTGAACAAAGAATGCGTTATTATCGGTGTGGATAAGTATGTGGAACTTTGGGATGCTGAAGAATACCGCAAGAATGTTGAAGAATTTGAGCCTGATGTTTCCGCAGCGGCAGAAATGCTGACGGGCATCAACTTTTAACCGGTAAAAAACTGGTGTGAGGGGAGTGGTGTGGAAATCGTTCATACTCCGGTACTCCTGCAGGAATGTTTGCAATATTTAAGTCCTGTTGGGGAAGCATTTGAAGATAATGCGCTGATGATTGACTCAACTTTGGGAGAAGGTGGTCATTCAAATGCCTTTTTGTCTCATTTTCCTCACCTGCGTATAATCGGTCTGGATGCTGATAAGGCAATTCAGGCTCGTGCGAGGGAACGGCTTGCTGTTTACGGCGACCGCATGCAGTTTTTTAACGGCTGGTTTAATGATTTTTATCATTCTTTTCCTGCTGATAAAGAAAAACCCAATCTGATTTTGTTCGATTTGGGAATTAGTGTTTATCATTATGAGAAATCCGGGAGGGGATTTTCTTTTAGATATGATGAGCCGCTGGATATGCGTTTGAATGCAGAAAGTGGCGAAAGTGCAGCGGATATCGTAAATGATAGCCGCGAAGAAGAGCTGGCGAATATGATTTATTTGTACAGCGATGAAAAATACAGCAGACGTATAGCCAGGGCTATTGTGGAGGCGAGAAAATCAAGCAGAATCGCTTCTTCTAAGGCCTTGGCTGATATTGTCTGGTCTGCGGTTCCTGCGAATTATCGTCACGGGAACATTCATCCTGCTACAAGGACATTCCAGGCTCTGAGAATTGCAGTGAACAGCGAACTGAGACGGTTGCCGCTTGCCCTGTATGACGCTTTTAATGTGCTTCAGGATGGCGGAAAAATGGGAGTGATTACCTTCCATTCGCTTGAGGACCGCATTGTAAAGCAGTTTTTCCGTAATCTTGGCAAATACTGCGTGTGTCCGCCTGAGCAGGCTGTCTGTTCTTGTGGCGGAAAGCCCTGTGCGGAAATCCTGACGAGGAAGCCGCTGGAGCCGAGCCAGACGGAGATAAGGGAGAATTCTCCGAGCAGAAGTGCAAAACTGCGTGTTGTTCGTAAGCTGCGTAATGCGACTGAGATGCATAGATTGGGTGTGGGGGACTATGAATAAACTGAAGTTTCGCAATTTTAAAGATCGTTTTCTCATGATTCTTGCGGCTGCCTTGATTCCTCTCCTTCTTTTTCTCTATGTTTTTCAGGCTCATATGTATGCAAAGCTGAAGGCTGAAGTGCGCTCCCTTGAGTTAAAACAGGTAGAGTTAATTGAAAAAAATAAAGAGTTGATTTCTGAAATAAGCGTGCTGTCAAGTTCCGACCGTATTGAACATATTGCGGAAAAGGAACTGGATATGCACAAGGCTGACACGAATGAAATTGTTCGTGTAGAAATCAAAGGCAATGCAAAATGAGTGATGTAAAAAAGGATGACACTTTGAAAAATACAGCTTCTCTTCTGTCTGGTGAAAGACTCCTTGCTGCGGTACAGGGTACTTTAATTGGTACTGCTAAAAAGCCTGCTGACATTTGCTTTACCAGTGTTGCAACGGACAGCCGTAATGTAGTATCGGGAAGCCTCTTTGTACCCCTGATTGGTGAAAATCAGGACGGTCACCGTTATATTCCTCAGGGAATTGAAAAAGGCGCATCACTTGTATTTGTCTGCAGGGAAAACTATAAAAAAGATGCTGCTCTTTACGAAAAAATGGCGGCGGATCATTCCTCTGTTGCCTTTGTTACCGTTGAAAATACTTTGCACGCTCTTCAAGCTGCCGCAGCCGCATATGTTGAGCGATTTCCCAATCTTATCCGCTGTGCTGTAACCGGTTCAAGCGGAAAAACAACGACAAAAGAAATTGCTGTGGCGGTTCTGAGCCGTAAATTCAAGGTTATCTCCAATAAGGGAAACCTGAACTCAGAAACCGGTCTGCCACTTTCAGTTTTTGAAATCCGGGATGAGCATGAACTCGGTCTTTTTGAAATGGGCATGAACCGAAAAAATGAAATTGGTGAGATTGCGGCCGTACTCAAGCCCGAATATGGTATTGTAACGAATATTGGTACTGCCCATATCGGAATTCTCGGTTCACGGCAGGCTATCGCAGAAGAAAAGAAAAAAGTCTTCACCTATGTAAGCGAAAAGGGCTGTGCTGTCATACCTGCCGCTGACGACTTCGCGGATTTTCTGGCTGAAGGTGTCCGGGGAAAAATTGTCCGCTATGGTAAGGATGTGAAGGATAGCGGTATATGTTTTATCCGTGATGAAGGTCTTGATGGAACGGTTTTCAGTGTAGACGGTGTGGAAATGAGGCTTGGCCTTCCCGGCACATACAATTTTATAAACGCACTGGGAGCAGTTTCTCTTGCCAGAGAGCTTGGAGTAAGTCCTCAGGAAATCAAGGCCGGCATTGAAAGTGTTAAGCCTTTGGGAGCCCGCAGTCATCTGATAAAAGACCGCCTGAATATTCTGGAAGACTGTTATAATGCAAATCCTGATTCCATGACTAAGGCTGTTGAATTCTGTGCAGACCTTGCTGTGAGCGGAAAGAAAATTTTTGTTCTGGGTGACATGCTGGAACTCGGCCAGGAATCTGAATCAGCCCATGCAAAAATCGGTTCTCTTGTAGCAGAAAGTGATGTAGACAAGGTGATTTTTGTCGGTAATGAAATGAAGGCAGCCTGCAAGGCGGCAGAAAAAATTGCCGGAAAAATTGAATATATTGCATCCCACGATGACGAAGCGATGAAGACTGTGGCTGAAAAAATCCGTGCATTTGCTTCTGACGGAGATTTTGTCTTATTGAAAGCGTCCAATGGAATCGGTTTGAACCGCCTGGTACCACTTTTGTGTGACGGACAGGGGGTGAAAAAGTGAGCCGCTTCAGTTTTTTTGCCGAACGCCCCGTTGAAAAATACAAAAAAGCAGATAGTTCGCTGATTGTACTTACCATGCTCCTCTGGGGAATTGGAATTGTTACCCTCTATTTCTGTTCAAGCAGATATGGACAAAGACAGTTTGGAAATCCCCTTCACTTTGTGGAAAGACAGCTTATCAGTTCTGCGGTAGGTTTTGTGGCTCTCTTCTTTTTTGCATCCCTTAAGTTGAACGCAATCCGGAAGCTGCTCCCGATAATTGTACTGGGCGCTCTCTTTTTGTGTCTGCTGACTTTTATTCCGGGAATCGGTGTGGAAAGAAATGGTGCCCGCCGCTGGATCAAGATACCTTATTTTTCAACTTTTCAGCCCTCGGAAACGGTAAAATTTGCCCTGGTTCTATTTCTTGCCAACTTTTTCGACAAGCAGGAAAGGATTGTGCTTGATGAAGAAAAAACGGTCTTTCCTGCATTTTTCGGACTGATTCTCTTTTCCGGAGTGGTTTTTGCCCAGCAGGACTTTTCTACCGGCATGTTCGTCTTTTTGCTGGGACTGGTTCTCTTTTTTGTAAGCGGGGCTAAACTGTCCTGGTTTATTCCTTTTTCCTGTCTGGCAATTCCTGCTGCCTGCCTGATGATTCTGCTGAATCCCTTCCGTGTGGCCCGCCTTTTAGGCTTTATCCGCCCGGAAAGTTACGCCCAGACCTTTAACTACCAGACAATGGCGGCTCACCGGGCAATTACTGCGGGCGGCTTCTGGGGACAGGGACTGGGAACCGGTTTGACCCGAATCAACAGTATTCCGGAAGTACAGAGTGACTATGTTTTTGCAGGCTGGGTGGAAGCCATGGGACTTCTTGGGGTAGTGCTGTATCTTGCAGTTCTTGCCCTGTTTGCATGGAGGGCATATTATTGTGCCCTTACCTGTTCAGACCGCTTTGGTTCGATTGCAACTTTTGGATTTACAACCTGCGTGGTAGCCCAGTCGCTTGCAAATATTGCCGTTGTAGGCGGGGTTCTTCCCAGTACGGGTATTCCGCTTCCTTTCTTTTCTTCGGGAGGCTCGTCAATTATTTTTACTCTGGCAATGTGCGGATTTATTATAAATACATCGCGGCTTGAAAATCTGGAAATAATGGAAAGTACTTCTTATCCGATGGGGGATGTGGTTTATGAGTGACATAAGTTTTAACGGTTTTGAAGAGTACAAAACTGCAGAGTATGATGACTCGAAAAAAGACACAAAGACACTCTTTATTAAAATTATTCTGGTGGTTCTTTGTCTTCTTCTGCTTTCTGAAGCGGTCATCTATCTCTTTGTTGTCCCCTGCCTCAATCCGGTAAAAGTCACCTGGCGTGGTCTTGACGGCTACACCGAAACTGAGATGAACCGGGCCCTTTCCCCCATGAGCGGCCGCAACTGGATTCATTTCAACAAAAATGATGCCTGCACCCTGCTGTCAACTTTGTCCGGGGTGGAAAATGTTGATATTGTAAAGCGTTTCCCCGACCGCGTTATTCTGACGGTGAAGGAAAGAGTTCCTGTTGCCATGGTATGCGTGCAGCAGAACGGACGCACTGTTCCTGTGATGGTGGACAAAAACGGCATTCTTTTCCCGCCCTCCGCAAAGAATTCAGGACTTTCCCTGCCGCTTCTTTCCGGCATTCCTGTTGAAAACATCCCGGAAGGAATGAGGCTGCCTGCAAAGTATCACGGTCTTATGGAGCAGATTGCAAGTATCCGGGAACTTCCCCAGAATTATTTTGCGGGTATTTCGGAAATTCATGTTGTTCAGAAGCAGTACGGTAACTATGAGCTTGTCCTTTATCCCCTGCACAGCAAGACAAAGGTATATGTTGACCGCCAGTTGAATGAAAAAACGTTACAGTATATGATGATAACGATTGACGTTGTAAATACGCTGGAGAATGACGTTTCAGTTATCGACCTTCGTTATGGTTCTGTGGTATACTACAACCGTCAGAATGAAAAAGGAGTGAACCTTGACTAACATTATTGTAGGTCTTGATGTCGGCACAAGTTTTGTTCGTGCGGTAATCGGAGAAATTACAGATGGCAATGTAGAGATTATAGGAGTTGCCAAAAAAGTTTCTTCCGGTCTGCGCAACGGAAAAATCATCAATATTGAAGCAACAATGGACTGCATTAAGCAGGTGATTGAAGAACTTGAACAGCGTGCCGGATATGAAATCATTTCTTGTGTGACGGGAATAGGTGGTGCTCAGGTAGAGAGCATGAATACCAAGGGAATGGTCGCTGTAAGTGCCCGGGGCAGAAATAATCGTGAAATTACCCAGTCAGATGTAGACAGAGTCCTTGAAGCGGCTAATGCCGTACAGATTCCCATGGACAGGCAGATGCTCCATGTTATTCCCCGCGAATATATTGTAGACGGAACCGGCGGATATAAAGATCCTATTCATATGATTGCAGTTCGTCTGGAAGCAGAAGTTCATGTTGTTACGGCTTCCCGCACTGCCATTCAGACAATAACCCAGTGTGTAAATCGGGCAGGCTATCAGCTTGACCAGGTGATGCTCAAGACACTGGCCTGTACAAAAGCGGTAATGAATGATGATGAGCGTGATTTGGGCTCAATTCTGATAGATTTGGGTGGTGGTACGACAGATGTGCTTGTCATCATCAATGATGCACCGATTTTTACGACTTCAATTCAAGTGGGTGGAAATCTGGTAACTAATGATATTTCTATCGTAAAGGGAATTTCTACCACTACTGCGGAAAAAATTAAGGTGGAACACGGTTGCTGCTGGTATCCTCTTGCTCAGGACACGGATGAAGAAGTGCTTATTCCTGGAGTAGCAGGACGGGCACCTGATCAGTCCAGCAGGACGGAACTGTGTCAGATTATTCAGCCCCGCATGGAAGAAATCTTTATGATGGTAAGGGATGAGATTATGCGCCGTACCAATGTGCAGTCTCTTTCCGGCAGCATCATTCTTACTGGTGGCGGGGCTCAGATGGAGGGTGCCGTTGAACTTGCGGAAAGTGTCTTTGGCACTTCATCGGTACGCATCGGACTGCCGGAAAAATTTGGCGGTATCGGCGAGGAATATCGTCTGGCAGAATATGCAACGGCGGTCGGCCTTGTAGTTGCGAATAAAAATCTGATTCCCGGAAAATCAAAAAAAGAAAGAAAGTCCCGGGATTCGGAAAAAGATGACCGCGGTGAAAGCCTGTGGCAAAAAATAAAAAAATCGTTTTTCTAAGTAAAAACGTCTGAATAACACAAATAGAAATGGGGATTTCTAGAAAATGTGTGGGTGGGAGGAACTATGTTAGAGTTCAAAGTAGAGAATAATTCTGGTAATTCACTGAACAATGTCAATCCAACGATTATTAAGGTAATTGGTTGTGGTGGCGGTGGAAGCAATGCGGTAAACCGCATGATTGACGCAAAAATGCAGAACGTTGAATTTATCGTTCTGAACACCGACCTGCAGGCCTTGAGTAAATCAAAGGCACCGAACCGCATTCAAATCGGTCAGAAAGTGACTGGCGGTTTGGGTTCCGGCGGCATACCCTCTGTAGGTGAGCAGGCTGCCCAGGAAGATGTGGAAACCATTAAGAATATTCTGAAAGGTGCAAACATGGTTTTTGTAACCGCCGGAATGGGTGGTGGTACGGGAACAGGTTCTGCTCCTGTTGTTGCAAGAGTTGCCCGTGAAATGGGTGCCCTCACCGTCGGTGTTGTGACGACTCCCTTTGCTTTTGAAGGAAGTGTCCGCATGCAAAAGGCCGAAGAAGGCATTAAAAAACTGCATGATGAAGTGGATTCCCTCATTGTTATTCCAAATCAGCAGCTGCTTAAAATCGTAGACAAAAAACTGCCTATCCGCCAGGCCTTTCTGGTGGCAGATGATATCCTGCGTCAGGGTGTACAGGGCATTTCAACCATCATCACACAGCCTGGTGACGTAAATACAGACTTTGCAGACGTTACATCTGCAATGAAAGGTCAGGGGGATGCAATCCTTGGTGTTGGCCTGGGTGAAGGTGATAATCGTGCTGTTGATGCCGCAACCAATGCTATCAGCAACAAATTGCTGGAAGATTCTCATATTGATGGTGCAAAGAATATCCTTATCAACATCTGTTCCGGTGAAGATCTTGCTTTGTCTGAAACAGATGAAATTGCAAAGATTGTAACGGCCAGCGCAGACCCCAATGTAAATATCTTCTGGGGACAGGTTATTGATCCTGAAATGGGAGATAAAGTCAGCGTAACAGTTATCGCTACAGGCTTTGACCATCATAAGGACAAGGTAGAAGAAGTTGTTGCAGAAGAACCTGCTGTTGAAGTGGCGGAAGAAGAACAGGAAGACAATGTTGTCGGACTGGACGACTTTGAAAGCATACTGAATCCTTCGTCTCACTTTGGAAACTTTAAGCAGGCAGAATTTGATGATATGGGTGGAGAATTCGTTGCTCCTTCTTCATCAAAACCTGCGGCAGAGCCGGCTGAAAAAACAGGTGATCAGACTGCATCAGTTAAAAAGAGCAGCTTGGGCAGCGACATGGCAAGGTCTGCAGGTGGAATCCGTCCGCCGGCAGGGTTTAAGAATGATGGCAATCTGGAAAAACCGGCATGCTGGCGTAATCTGGACAGCCTTCCGCGCACAATCAGCTTTAAGAAATGACGATTCAATCGCTGCTCACACAGTTTTACACGGATTTAGTAACTGTTGAGCGGCTTGCAGAACTTTCTGCGCGGACATACGAAGAATCTGCAAAGGTATTTCTGAACTGGTGCGTGCAGGAGCAGATAAAACTGCGGGACATCAGCACACAGAATCTGCTGTATTTTATGGTGTGGCGAAAAGAGCAGGGCTGTGATGAACTGACGGTGTCAAAAGATATCGCGGGGCTGCGTGCCCTGGGTTCATTTCTGGTCAGAGAAAAAATCTGGGTGGAAAATGTAGCCAAGGAAATTGATAAGCCCAAAATTTCCCGCGCCCTGCCAAAAGTGCTTTCACCCGCACAGGTGGATGCACTGCTTGCGGCAATCGATGTAAGTAAGCCGCTTGGAGTACGGGACAGGGCTCTGTTTGAACTTATTTATTCCTGCGGGCTTCGCATAAGTGAAGCGGCAACGCTTTTGACTGAACATGTGCATCTGAAGGAAAGACTTCTGATTGTTCATGGCAAGGGTGACAAAGAACGTATGGTGCCCTTTGGTGAAGTTGCCAGGGATAAACTTGAACTGTATATGAGCGAAGTGCGGCCTGCTTTGGTGGGTAAAAAAGCGGTTGCAGAAGTCTTCGTGAATTATAGAGGCGAGCCGATGAGCCGCAAGGGAATCTGGAAACGCTTTCAGGAACTGGAGGCTTTGAGCGGAGTGACTGCAAAAGTTCATACGCTCAGACATTCTTTTGCAACGCATCTGCTTGCCGGTGGGGTAGATTTGCGGTCTGTGCAGGAATTGCTGGGCCATGCGGATCTTGCGACAACAACAATATATACTCATGTGGAAGACAGTCAGCTGCGCGACGGCCACAGGAGTTATTTTCCGGGTCATAAGGGGGACAGAAATGACTAAAACACGGAAAAGTATTTTTATGGTTATCATTGCCGTGCTTATGCTGTGCGGCTGTTCAAAATCATCAAAGACCATAATCAGAATGCAGAAAATGGAAGAGGGCGTCGGAAGTCCTACCACCAAAGAAGAACTGCAGGAAGCAATCAAAAAATATCAGGACAGGGTTTACGACCTGCAGCTGTCTCAGGGACAGATAGGAATCTGGTATAAAATGCTGGGAACCCGCTACCTTGACTCCAAAATGTACGGAGAAGCCTTAAAATGCTTTCAGAAGGCCATAGAATTTTATCCTGATAACCAGAATCTTTTTTACTGGGTTGGCGTCTGTGCAGGTTATATGGCAAAGGCATCCCTGGATTTTGAAGCTACTGGAGCAACAACACCTCAGCGCTACAATTATCTTCGCCTTGCAGAAAGTGCCTATCGCCGTGCCATTGAGCTTGATGAGCGTTACGGACGCGCCTTATACGGGCTTGCAATCATTTATATCTATGAAATGGGCGAAGTTGAAAAAGGCATTCCCTATCTGGAGCGTTTTCTTGATATTGAAAAACGCAATACAGACGCAATGTTCCGCCTTGCCGAAGCATATTATCTGAACTACGATTTTGACAAGGCTGCAGATTTGTACGACAGGATAATTGCCCAGACAAAAGATGAAAAGAAAAAGGCACTGGCAGAACAGAATAAAAAGACTGTGCTGGATGCCGCATACAATAACCGCTAGAGCCGGGAGGAAATGACCTGCTGATGCATGAAGACCTGCTTTTGCGCCTGATGCTTTCAGATGCAAGTTTTTTAACGACAAAAGAAAAAACACTCCTGCAGGATACTCTTGAAGATGCAGACAGTCTTGCCTCCCTGACACTTACAGACATTGCTACAATTATTCACCGCAATATTCCAAAAGCAGTCTGGAAGGGCAGTGAAAGCCTGAAAAAGGCAGAAATTTCAGAAAAAATTCTTTCCGCCATGGGTATCAGCTGGACGGCATGGGATAAGGCTGATTATCCTGCCATGCTTACGGAAATGACGGATCCTCCTTACATGATTTTTTACCGCGGAAATCTTTCCTGCCTGAAAAATCCCTGCGTATCTGTAGTTGGAACCCGGAGGGTTACTGCGGGCGCTCGTAAAGCGACGGAAACTTTTGCCAGAGACGCTGCTGATGACGGTGTTACTGTGGTGAGCGGGCTTGCCTATGGTGTGGATTCTTATGCCCACAGGGGCAGCCTTTTGTCATCACAGGGTAATACCGCGGCCGTCCTCCCCAGCGGAATTGATATCATCACTCCTTCTGCACATACAAAACTTGCCCGGTCTATTCTGGATAAGGACGGCCTTATCCTCAGTGAATATATGCCCGGAACTCCTGCCCAGGCCTTCAGATTTGTGCAGCGGAACCGTATCATTGCGGCTCTTTCTCCCGTAACGCTTGTTACTCAGGCACCGGCCGGCAGCGGGGCTCTCATTACGGCAGACTATGCTCTTGCCTATGGCCGGGACGTAATGCTTCATGAAGAATGTTTTTCTTCTGAGTCTCAGCTGCTTGAAAAAGTAAATCTGCAGGAATTGAAGGCAAAAGCCGCTCTGGGGAAAAAAGTCAGCCATAAAATTGAGCAGTCAGTGCAGCATTATCGTGATGACGGGGCTCCTGTTATCAAAAGTTATGCAGAGTACAAGCAGTGCAGGGAAAGCGCCCCCGGAACAGTCTTTTGTAAGCGTGACGACGGTCAGGGAAAGTTTTTTTAATTTCTTATTATCCTATTGCAATAAATCAATTTTCATATTTATAATAGAAGATAATAAGGAAAATAGAAATGGCAAAGTCAAAGACTGAAAGTAAAAAACAGACGCTCGTAATTGTGGAATCTCCTGCAAAGGCAACAACAATCGAAAAATACCTGGGACCGGGATATACCGTCAAGGCATCAATGGGGCATCTGATTGATCTTCCCAAAAGCCGCATGGCTATCAATATTGAAGATCATTTTCAGCCGGAATACATAACGGTGCGCGGAAGGGCAAAGCTTCTTAAAGAACTGCAGAAGGATGCAAAGAAAAGCACACATGTTCTGCTGGCATCCGATAATGACCGCGAGGGAGAGGCAATTGCCTGGCATTTGAATAATGCACTCAAAGACAAGACTGACGCTGATATTAAACGCATTGTTTTTAATGAGATTACACCTGTTGCCATAAAGGAAGCTGTTCAGCATCCCGGTACTATTGACGAAAGCAAGGTAAATGCCCAGAAAGCCCGTCGTGTACTTGACCGCCTGGTGGGTTACAATTTAAGCCCCCTTCTCTGGAAAAAAGTAAAGAACGGTCTTTCAGCCGGACGAGTACAGTCTGTTGCCCTTCGCCTTATCTGCGAAAGGGAAGAGGAAGTTGAAAACTTTATCCCCGATGAATACTGGACTCTGGAAGCAGATTTTTCAAAGGGAAAGTCTACATTTACGGCTCAGCTGGTACAGTACAAGGGTGCAAAGGTAGACTTGAAAAACGAGGCTGCCGTAAATGACATTATTAAGGAAATCCAGAATTCAGAGTGCAGGGTGAGTGATGTAAAGGCCACAGAAAAAACAGTTCGCCCCAAGCCTCCTTTTACTACGTCAAAAATGCAGCAGGCGGCCGCAAACCGTCTTGGTTTTACTTCCCGCAAGACCATGCAGATTGCCCAGCAGCTGTATGAAGGCATTCAGATGGGTGCTAACCGCGTTGGTCTCATTACTTACATGCGTACTGACTCTGTTCGTATTGCACAGACTGCCTTGGACGAAGTCCGTGACTGGATTGGCAAGAATTATCCTTCTGACCTGCCGGAAAAGCCCATTGAATATGCGGTGGGTAAAGGTGCTCAGGATGCCCATGAATGTATTCGTCCTACCTACACAAGTTATACACCGGACAGCGTAAAGGAATACCTTACCCGCGACCAGCTCCGTCTTTACACATTGATTTGGGAAAAATTCGTTTCCTGCCAGATGGGAAATGCAAAGACCAGAACCACCAGCATTGATATTACTGCAGGAGATGCCCTTTTCCGTACATCGGCCAGCAAACTGGTGGAAAAAGGTTTTTACAATGTAATCAAACTTCTTTCTTCAAAGGAAGATGTTACCGGTTCCATTCCTTCGCTCAAAAAAGATGAAGTTCTGGATTCCGCCCACAAATACTATCCGGAACAGCATTTTACTCAGGGACCTGCCCGCTACACAGATGCTTCAATTGTTCGTACTCTGGAAGAAAAGGGAATTGGCCGCCCTTCAACCTATGCACCTATTATCTCTGTGCTTCTTGACCGTTACTATGTGCAGAGAAGCAACAAGCAGCTCGTTCCCACTCAGCTGGGCAAAATGATCTGTAAAATCCTTGTGGAAGCATTCCCGGATGTCATAAACGAACATTTTACCGCTGATGTAGAAAATAAACTTGATGATGTGGAACAGAACAAAATCGTCTGGAATAATTTTATCGGCGATTTCTATACGCCCTTTAAAAAGCGGGTAGAGGAAGTTGATGCAAATCAGGAAAGCGTAAAGGGATTTTTGGACGAAGAGACTGATAAGGTCTGCGAAAAGTGCGGAAAGCCCATGCTCAAAAAACTGGGACGCTTTGGCTTCTTCCTTGCCTGTTCCGGCTTCCCCGAGTGCCACAATACAAAATCCATTCCTCTTGCAAAGTGTCCGGTTGAAGGTTGTGACGGCGAAATCGTTGAACGCAAGACAAAGGGACGGGGTAAGTCATTCTTTGGCTGCACCAATTATCCCAAGTGTAATTTCATCTCGCACTTTAAGCCTCTGGAAAATCAGTATTGTCCCAAATGCGGCTGGTTCCTGGTGGAAAAATTCGACAAAAAGAATGGTACCTACAAGTCATGTATCAACCCGGACTGCGATTACCTGCATTCTGCGGAAGATGCAGCGGAGAAACTGCCTGAACAAGAATGACGGTATCAGAAGCGTCCGATGAGTTTTTGCTTTATCTCGACTCCGTGCGTGGCATGTCCGAAAATACTGTGTCCGGCTACCGCTGTGACCTTGAACAGTTTGCCGCCATGGAACATATCGGCGCAGAAAGAGACATTGATTCCTTTACGACTGATCAGCTTCGCCTCTGCATAGGAGTTCTTTCAAGACAGAAAAGGGCTTCTGCCTCCATAAACCGTTTTGTTGCAAGCGTCCGGGGACTTTTTGCCTACTGCCGCAAATTCAAGTATATCAGGGTGAATCCTGCCCTTGAACTCAAAACCGTCAAAAATCCCAAAAAATTGCCCCGCTTTATGACGGGGGCGGAAGTGGATGCCCTTTGTGCCGCTCCTGCAGTAAATGAACTTTTGTGGGAAAAGCGCGACCGGGCCCTCTTTGAAATGCTTTATTCAAGCGGCTGTCGTGTAAGCGAAATGGCTTCTCTGATGATTTCTGATTTTTCCGGCGATTATTCCAGCGTGATTGTGACGGGAAAGGGAAAGAAGGATAGAAGGGTTTTTTTTGAAAAGGATGCCCAGAAGGCCCTTACGGAATATCTTGCTGACCGTAAGGAACGCTTTGGCCAGGCCGACACTGAAAAGGCTTTGTTTGTAAATCAGCAGGGAAAACGCCTTACGGTTCGGGGAATAGCCTATATTATCAGCAGATATTCAGGCGCAGAAGGTACGAATCACCATGTTTCTCCCCATGCCTTCCGCCATACTTTTGCAACGGCCATGCTGACAGGGGGAGCGGATGTGCGCATGGTGCAGGAACTTCTGGGGCATGCCAGTATTTCCACCACCCAGCGTTACACCCATGTCACAACAGATCATATGATTGAAATGTACAATATGGCCCATCCCCACGGTGGTGCAAAGGGAAAGTGATTTTAGTTTTCTCTGCCATATTTCTGAAGAAATTCTGCAACGGACAGGGGTTTGGAGAAGTAATAGCCCTGAAGGTAGTTACAGCCCATATCCCTCATTGAATCTGCCATTTCCAGCGTTTCAACGCCTTCTGCCGTAACGGTTAAATTCATCTGCTTGAAAGTCTGTACCAGTGTGGGAAGAATTTTGTCCTGATCCTTAAAGTAGTCCCATACGAGTTCCATGTCCAGCTTTACATTGATAAAGGGACAGCGTTTCAGACGGCTTACATTTGAGTATCCGCTTCCGTAGTCATCAAGGACAAACTGGAAGCCGGTTGCCTTCATCGTCTGAATCTGCTTATGCAGCAGGGTGTAGTCAATCATGGATTCTTCTGTAATTTCCAGATGGATTAGTTCTGCATTCACCTGATATTTTTTGAGAATTTCAGAAAAACGCTGGTTCAAGTCACGCCGCAGAAACTGTATTGGAGAAAGATTGACATTTATCCACTGGATGCCCAGTTTTTTCATATCGTTGTCGTGAATAAACTGGCAGGCTTTCTCAAACATCTGCTCGCCCAGCTGATTTATGCGGCCGTTCTTTTCTGCAATTGGAATGAACTGCACCGGGGGAATCAGTTCTCCCTTGTCGTCACGAATGCGGGCCAGGGCTTCTGCGCCGATGAGTTTGTGTGTTTTTGCATCTGTAAGCGGCTGCAGAAACATTTCTACCGCATTTTGTTCTACGGCATATTCAACTGCGCGTTTTATCAGTGTGTTCTGATTGATAGCATTAAAAGTTTCTGCATCGATAACAACTTCTTTCTTTTCAAGCGTACTTAATTCCTTAAAGGCTGAAATCAGTCCGTTCAGAATCTGCTCGGAGTTTTCGATGCGCATGCCGGCCCCAAGCTGAACAAAGCCCGCTTCAAGATAAAGGTCAACATCAGAGCCTGCCTGCCACGCATGGTTAAATCTTTCCATTATTTCCCGGCAAATGCGTTCAGTCTGACTGTTATCTTTGCCGATGAGAATAAATCTGCCGTCATGAAGGTAAAAGCGGTTCAGGCGGGGATAGTTTTTTGCCAGATACTGGCAGATGAGTACAATACCCTTATCCATCTGTATTCCGCTGTAGATTTCCCTGAGCTCGTTGTAGTTGTGGATGACAAATCCAATGAGCAGGGGCTTTTTTTCGTTTTTGAATTCGTCCAAAAGCAGGGTAAGGGCCTTTTTGTTGAAGGCATTGGTTTTTCCGGCAAGATAGACTGCAGGATTTTCATAGGTCAGGTAGATAATTGTAATTGCCGCCAGTGTGAAAAGGTTCATTATGAGGAACTGGGGAAAGAAAAAGCGTGCTATAAAGCCAAAAATAAGGGCCAGATTATACGAAAAAGCATTGATGGCTGAGCCGTAGAGCAGGTCTTTCCGGTAAAAGAAAAGTTCAATCAGGGAAACGGCAATGTAGTAGGCGGCACAAATATAGATACTGTTGTAGCAGGGGCCTCGTGCATAACTTCCGTTTTCAGAGATGCTGAAGAGGACATCGGTAAAAAGATTTGCAAAGGCTAAAAGTTCTGCAAGAATAAAAATAAGGCTTCTGAATATTCCGTGTAATTTTGACCTGCTGATTCTTAGACCGATACAGTTTTCTGTAAAAAGAAAGAAGAGAAATGTCCTCAGATTAAAGAAAAGAAAATAGAGGACATTCATGCACCTGAGGAAGAAAGGAGAAAAACGTTCTGCATTTTCCAGACTCATTGAAGCGATAACATCAATAGTGATGACCAGAAAATCCACAACAAGAATGTTGAAGAATGATTTGTTCAGTTTATTGGAAAGCCTGGGTTGTGAAAAAAAATAAACTACAAACAAAAAGAGAATGATAAAATCCGGGAGGACAAAACTATAGTTCCACATATAGTACCTCTCTAACTATAACCTTTTCTATTATAAAACAAGTCTGTGAATATGCAAGAAAAAAAGAAATCGGTAAATTAAAAAACTTTTTGTCTCTTGTTTTTTTGGATTTTTATTGTATAATACCTTAATTTCATCTTTGGAGGTTGGAGATATGATTATGAAAAGGAAAGATGTAATCAGACTTTTGTGTGCCGGCTTTATTCTGGCACTTGCCTTTACATCCTGTGTGCAGGAAGGAGATACAATCTCTGTTGTAAAAGGTGCGTCTGAAGAAACAACAAACTGGACGACCAGTAGAGTTTTTATCCGCAAAGATGGTACGACACAGGATACAACTGCATTGATTCGTCTTTATAACGGCAATAAATATGTTGCCTACATGGGTATGGGAAGAGCCATCACAACAATGGCTCAACTTAACCTGGTAGGTGCATCGTATGCTGACGGCGTATATACCTATACGGTTAAAACTGACGGTGAAACCTTTGTGATGGCGGTAAATCCAAAAAAAGGAACTGTTTACATTCCGAATTATGTTGACTTCTCTTCAGCAAGCAGTTCTTCATCGATTTCAAAACCTGTATTGAGAGATGCCAGAACAGGAATCGAAGATGATGACGATGATGACGCTGGAACTGGCAGTGACCATATTCCCAGTGATGGAGATCTGGTTCTCCCTGACTTTCCCGGCTTTAACAAAAAAACTCCGGTAAATTCTGTGGCAGCAAATATTAACATCAAGCCCTTTACCTATGAGCTTTCAAAGTACGGCCTGAAGATGTACGAGGGTGTAGATGATGCCTATCTGCCTCTTGCAGCAATCTGCTCAATTCTCTCTCTTACAGGACGCATTTATGCCTGGAATGGTACGGATATTATTTACCGGGACTTTGAAACAACAGACAAATTGAAAGACTTTACTGAATGGCGCAGCAGTGATACCCGTCAGAAAGAGCTTATTGATTACACTTACAATATGCTCTGTTTTACTCATGATTACTGCTACGGACATCCCGGATACTACGGTCTTTTTGATAAAGATGGAGACGGTTACAATCAGGGAGAAGAGGAATCAAAAACTGCAGCGGCCGACAAACTGGGACTCGATGCCCTGCTGAAAAAATATGATAATGAGACCTATGTTAAACTTCGTTCCGAATCTTACGGCACCTATCTTCAGGGACTGGCAAAACTGATGAACTATATATATGGTGACGTGCATACCGCTATGTATGTACCTGATGTAGAGCAAAATACAATCAATACAAAGCCGGCGAATGAAGTAGAGCCTTCTGCAAAAGCAAAAGTTCACAAGGCTGTAAATGGAAAGCTTATGGTGAAAAATCTTCTCACAAGCTACCCCAAACGCGATACTTATGCAGAATCAGCATTTAACGAGGGCAGAGTATTCCCCCTGGCAGGCGTCTATAAAAAAACAGATAATAAATACACTCGTTATGTATCATTTGATGCTGCCGGAACTACCGCAGTCATTCATTTTGACGAGTTCAGGGATCTTGATACTGCAGGATGGAGTAAACAGTATCCCCTGCTGACTGCCTGGTATGCAAAAAAAGCAGAGGCAGAGGAAAAGAAGCAGACCTTTACTGAGGAAAAACCTGCTTATCCGGATGATGATCTTGGTCTTTTCTATTATGCATTTGACCTTATTGAACAGAAGTCCACTGTTAAATACGTTGTTGTGGATCTTTCTGTAAACAACGGTGGTTCTGTATCTGATGTTGGATCCCTGCTTGCATTCCTTGCTTCTAACGGCACTTACACTGTAAAACTGATAGATCAGGATTCTCATACTTCATCAGAAATAACTACGATTTACACCATAGACCTGAACCTTGACGGCTCTGTAAATAACAAGGATGAAGAACTTTGTGCTAAACGTATGGAGAAGTATAAATATGCAGTTCTTACTTCAGAAATGTCATTCTCCAGTGCAAACCTTTTACCTGTTATGGCAAAAGACTATGGCATCAAGATTATCGGAAAACGTTCTTTGGGTGGCAGCTGCAGTATAGGTTCATTTGTTACTGCTGACGGATTTACTTACTACTATTCAATCGCCCAGCGCGGAGTCCCTGCTGACAAGCAGTATACCACAATGGAAAACGGTGCTGATGTTGATGTAGACATCGGCTATGATGATGATGCAGCCGTAAAGAATTTCTATGATGAAAGTAAAATCGGTGAGGCTGTAGAAAAGGCTTATCAGAAGAACTGATTTTTTACTTGCCGTTTCACTTGATTTTGTTGTATCTTTAAGATATGAAAGAAAAAATCAGAAGTACAACAGTTATTGCCGTCAAACGCAATGGAAAAGTTGCCATGGCGGGTGACGGTCAGGTGACGGCAGGTAATACCGTAGTAAAGGGAAATGCCCACAAAGTCCGTAAGATTTATAATGGAAAAGTGCTTACGGGCTTTGCAGGTTCTGTAGCAGATGCATTTACCCTTTTTGATAAATTTGAAGAAAAACTAAAAGAGTATAATGGCGACATTATGCGCTCCGCGGTAGAGCTTGCAAAACTCTGGCGCACGGAAAGAGCCTATCAAAAACTGGAGGCAATGCTTCTGGTTGCTAACAGCGAGCGCATTCTGCTTATCTCCGGTGACGGAAATGTAATTGAGCCGGAAAATGACGTGTGTGCCATCGGCTCCGGCGGAAACTATGCCTACGCGGCGGCTCTTGCCTATCTGGAAGCAAGTAATCTTGGCGCAAGGGAAATTGCGGAAAAGAGCCTGAAAATCGCAGGCGACATCTGTATCTATACAAATCATACACTCACAATCGAGGAAATCTAATGGCACTTTCTGGACTCACCCCAAAACAAATTGTAGAAAAACTGGATGCATATATTATTGGACAAAAAGAGGCAAAGAAGGCTGTTGCGATTGCCCTGCGTAACCGTGAGCGCCGCATCCATCTGGACGAAGACATCCGTGATGAAGTTGCCCCAAAAAATATCCTGATGATTGGTCCGACTGGTGTAGGAAAGACGGAAATTGCCCGCCGCCTTGCAAAACTGGTAAACGCTCCCTTCCTCAAAATAGAAGCGACAAAGTATACCGAAGTAGGCTATGTTGGCCGCGATGT
>DFDV01000205.1:20596-35384 GCA_002369025.1 Treponema sp. UBA3819
GAAAGCATGATTCGCGATTTGATGGCAGTGGGCTACACCAATGTTAAGGCTGAAATGGAAGAAAGTCTGCGCGAGGCCTGTAAACCCAAGGTAGAAGAAAAACTTCTTGACCTGCTTTTGCCGGGCACTGGCGAAAAAGACAAAAAAAAGGATAAGCCTCTGGATACGCCTTTTGCAAATCCAGTTTCACCGACACTTCCTGAACCTGCAGAGGGACAGAAAGAAGAAATCAATCCCACTAGGGAAAAATTCCGTCAGATGCTGCGTGAAGGCAAACTTGAAGACCGCGAAGTTGAAGTAACTGTTGAACGGACGAACCGCATGCCCAGTATGGGAATTATTGCAAGCGGAAATATGGAAGACCTGCAGAGCGGTGTGGAAGATTTAACTCAGATGCTTACCGGCGGCCGCTTTAAGAAAAAGCAGGTTTCTATCCGTGAGGCCAGAAAAATCATTACGGAAGAAACCCTGGATTCCATGATTGACGCGGATAAAGTTGCTGAAGAAGCAAAAAAACGCGTGGAGCAGAGTGGCATTGTATTTATCGATGAAATTGATAAGATTGCAACAAAAGGCGGTCAGACAAGCGGACAGGATGTAAGCCGGGAAGGTGTTCAGCGTGACATTCTTCCGATTGTAGAGGGAAGTAAAGTAAATACCCGCTACGGTGTTGTTGATACCACCCATATTCTCTTTGTAGCGGCTGGTGCCTTCAGTGTATCTGCTCCCAGTGACCTCATTCCGGAACTGCAGGGACGTTTCCCCCTGCGCGTAGAACTTGAGTCACTGAGCAAGGATGACTTTAAGCGCATTCTTACCGAGCCAAAGAACTCCCTTACCAGACAGTACACCGCACTTCTTGGAACGGAAGGCGTTACGCTGGAATTTACTGATGATGCAATTGACAGGATGGCGGCTATCGCAGAAGAAGTGAACAGCCGCAGTGAAAACATCGGTGCCCGCCGTCTGCATACGATTATGGAAAAGGTAACCGAAGAAATCAGTTTTGATGCTGATGAACATTCGGGAGAAACCATAAAGGTAGACAGTTCATTTGTAGAGGAAAAACTGAAGAATATCAGTACCGATCAGGATTTGAGCCGGTATATTCTCTAGCCTTAACTTTTATGCACGGCGGAAATACTCCCTGCGAAATAGATTTTTCCACAAATATCAACCCTCTGGGTCTGCATCCGGCGGCTCAGGGGGCTCTTTTGTCTCTTTCCCTGAATACTAAACCCCTTTCTTCCTATCCTGATTCTGATTGCAAGGAAGTTCGGGGGCTTTTGTCCCGCTTCTGGTCTTTCCCAGCGGAAAACATTGTATGCGGTTCAGGGGCGGCAGACTTGATTTTTGCCCTTGTCCGACATATTGCTTCCAGAGAGAGCCGCCGGGATGTGGTGATTGTGGAACCGGCCTTTACGGAATATCAGCGGGGGGCAGACTTGAGCGGGCTTCCTGTCCGTCATTTTCTTCTTTCTGAGGAAAATTCTTTTACGTTCAGGCAGGAAGATGTACCCCGCCTGTCTGAAGCCCTGGACGGTGCAGCCCTGCTTTTTCTTGCAAGCCCCTCTAATCCTGCGGCCAGTCTTGTGCCTGCCGATATTCTCTGTCAGATTGCAGCCCTCTGTGAGGAGAAGGGAGTCTGCTTTTTGCTTGATGCCTGTTTTTCATCGTTTTCCGAAGCGGCAGAGGAGGGAATTAGAGCCCTGTTTTCCCGTCAGTCTGAATTCAGCCGAACCATTGTCTTACAGGCTTTTACCAAATTCTATGGAATGGCGGGCTTACGGGCAGGCTATGCCCTCTGTTTTTCAAAAGATTTTGCCCGCAGGCTTTCCGAATCCATGCGTCCCTGGGCGCTGGGGGCTGCTGAACTAAAGGCCGCTTCTGCCGTCTTACGGGAAGAATTACAGGTTTCTCCTTCTGACTGGACAGTCAAAAGCCGGAATCTTGTAAGATCCGAACGAGCCCGGCTTGCAGACAGCCTGTCTTCCTTTGGCTATAAAGTTTTTCCCGGAGATGCAAATTTCATTCTTTTCCGTGGTAAAGAAAAAAATCTGGATTTCCGGCTTTTGGAAAAGGGCATTTGCATCCGTTCCTGCTCAGACTTTTACGGCCTTGACGAATACTATTACCGCATTGCAATACGCACTCCCAAAGAAAATAGCCGGCTTATCACTGCTTTGGCGGAAGTACATGACAGGCAGACAGAGAAAAATGAATGCAGGACAAAAAAAACTGCAAACCTGATGATTCAGGGGACGATGAGTAATGCAGGAAAATCCCTTTTGACCGCCGCCTTGTGCCGCATTTTTAAACAGGACGGCTACCGGGTTGCACCTTTTAAAAGTCAGAACATGGCTCTTAACAGCGGGGTAACGGCGGATGGCCTTGAGATGGGCAGGGCTCAGATAATGCAGGCGGAAGCGGCCGGGCTTTTGCCTGATGTCCGCATGAATCCCATTCTGCTTAAGCCGACCGCTGACCATTCCAGTCAGGTCATTGTAAACGGAAGTCCCCGAGGAACTATGGATGCCCGCGAATATTTTTCTTACCGTTCCTCCCTTATTCCCAACATTATGGAGGCCTATCAGTCTCTTGCAGAAGAAAATGACATTATTGTCATAGAAGGGGCGGGAAGTCCTGCGGAAATTAACCTGAAGAAAGATGATATCGTAAACATGGGACTGGCCCGGATGCTTGATGCTCCGGTTCTGCTTGCCGGTGACATTGACAGGGGCGGGGTTTTTGCCTCCCTTTATGGAACGGCAGCCCTTGTGAGTCAGGAAGAACGCGAAAGGATAAAAGGGTTTGTTATAAATAAATTCCGGGGGGATCCTTCGCTTTTGCAGGACGGCCTTGACCAGCTGCGGGATTTGACAGGCATTCCTGTTCTGGGTGTCATTCCCTTTATTCCTGATTTGATGATTGACGATGAAGACAGTTTGAGCAGTCAGCTGTCTTTCGGTGAAAATCAAGTCTGCAAACAGGACGCTCTCCTGCACATTGCCGTGGTCCGGCTTCCATATATTTCAAACTTTACGGATTTACAGGCCTTCAGCCGGCTTTCATTTGTACAGGTATCTTTTTTTGACAGTCTGGATACCTATGCCCGGGCGGTAAGCGAGTACGGTGAGCCTGACCTCTTCATTCTTCCCGGAACAAAAAATACAGTGCATGCCATAAAGTGGCTGGAAGAAACTGAATTAAATCGCCTTATCATCCGAAAGGCTAAGAGCGGACTTCCTGTTGCTGGTATCTGCGGTGGTTTTCAGCTTTTGGGACAGTTTCTGCATGATGAAGAAGGAAATGAAGATTCAGGCGCAGAAAAAGACATTCCCGGACTAGGGCTTCTTCCCCTTGAAACGACTTTTACAAAAGATAAGACAAGGACACAGGTAGACAGGGTGCTGGATGATATTAACGGAATTTTTGCATCTCTTTCTTCCTGCAGGGTAAAGGGCTATGAAATTCACCACGGAAAGACAAGTCTGCTTTTAAACGATGGAAGAAAACTTCCTGCTCCCCCTGTATGCACTTCCGGTAATGTTCTTGGAACCTATATTCACGGATTTTTTGACAGCGACCAGATTTTTGATAAAATCATCAGGCTTTTGTGCGATCGTAAGGGACTGCCTCTTCCTGAATACAAGTCCTATCAGAGTGAGCGCGAAGAAGCCTATGACAGGCTGGCTGACCTGGTACGAAAATCTCTTGATATGGACTCTGTCTACAAAATTGTCTTTGGCAAAAAAGTGTGATATACTTTCTGCATGATTCACCTCTACTATGGAGACGGAAAAGGAAAGACTACTTCTGCCATCGGACTTGCCATTCGTGCCGCGGGAAATAATATTCCGGTCATTTTTGTTCAGTTTATGAAATCTGCCTCTGCGGGTGAACTCAATTCTCTGGAAAAACTCGGCATAAGGATTTTGCGGGGAAAAGAAAGCCGGCATTTTTTTTCGCAGATGACTGAAAAAGAAAAAGAAGAAACTAAAAAGTTGAGTGAGGAAATCTTTTCCCGTGCGATAAGCCTTACCCGCGATTATCTGCAGCATGGAGAAGGGGAGTCTTCCCCAGATTGTCCCCGCCTTCTTCTTGTACTGGATGAAGTCTGTGCTGCCTGTCACTACCGGATGCTTTCCCCTGATGATGTTATGACAGTTGTCAGGCAGCTTCCTGAACAGGTTGAAGTTGTCCTCACCGGCAGAAATCCGCCGTCTCTTTTTCTGGAAGCAGCCGATTACATAACGGAAATGAAAAAAATCCGTCATCCCTACGACAAAAAAATTACGGCCCGTAAAGGAGTTGAATTTTGACTCAGTTCCAGCAGAATAGTATTGAAAGTCCCTGTCAGTGGAATCTCTTTCCAAATGATATACTGCCTCAGTTCACAGACATTGAGCATCATGAGCCGCAGGATATTGAAAAGGTCAGTATGCAGACAATTTCAGAAGAACTTTCGGCAAGGGGAATTGTTGTACCGGAAGAAGTTCGCCCTCTGGTCTACCGGGTCATTCATGCCAGCGCAGATTTTGACTTTGCAGAAAACCTTGTTTTTTCTGAACATGCCATGACACGGGCAAAAGAAATTCTTCTGCAAAAACCTGTCATCATTACCGATACGAATATGGCTCTGGCCGGTATCAACAAAAATGCATCTTCAAGGCTGGGTGCGGAAGTCCGTTGTTTTATGGCGGATCCGGATATTGTGGACGCAGGTAAAAAGAGCGGTCTTACCAGGGCGGCCTGCAGTGTGGATAAAATGGTCTCTCTCTATGCGTCTTCTTCCCGACCCCTCATTTTTGTCTGCGGTAATGCACCCACGGCACTGATCCGATTGCGTCAGCTTTATGATGCACATATCTTTACGCCTGACCTTGTCATTGGGGTTCCCGTGGGCTTTGTAAATGTAGTTCAGGCAAAAGAACTGATTATGCAGACCGATTTGCCTTATGTTATCTCCCGTGGCCGAAAAGGCGGTTCAACCATTGCCGCTGCCATTGTAAATGCGCTTTTTTATTGCACGAATATATAAGTCATGGTATCCTTATCTTGGTAGTTTATATGCAGGGAGAGTTCTATGAGACGCTATTCTCGCTTAGCAATCGTACTTTCTCATGTCAGTTCAGAAGGTGCTCTGTCATCGGAAAATGATGTCGTTCAGCTAACTAACGGAAATACCACGGTAGAAGTATCAGACTTTGAAAATGCCCTGCGTATGCTTCCTCCCGGCAGTGAAGTTGCAGTGGTTGCCCAGGGTACGGTTGGCAATAAAACGGTGCACAACATAAGCCGTATCATCCGCGAAAGCAATGTCTTTGTCACCCTTGACCTTTCTGCCGTAACTGAATTTTCCCGGGTTGTGGAAAGTCCTTTTCAAAACAACGGACAGCTGCTGGCTATTCATTTTCCCAATAATTTACTTTCAATAAATCCCCGCGCCTTTGCAGGCTGTAAGGCACTCTCTTCAGTTATTATTCCTTCTACGGTTACCTGTATCGGAGCCCAGGCTTTTGCGGGCTGTCTGCAGCTGCATCATCTGGAATTCAAAAATCCTTCCGGCTGGAAGTGTGAAGGAAAGGCTGTTGAAGACCTGACATCTCCTTTTGAAAATCCTTCAAAATTTATCTTTGAAGAAAGTTCATTTTACAGCAGCGGACTGACCAAATAATCTTTTCTGCCAGAAAAAGAATATCGCTGAAAAAAATGAATGTCGTAAAACATAAAAAAAGCCCTGAGGCTTGAAGTGTGAATCTTACTTCAGTCTCAGGGCATCTTTTTAAGTTCGCGTTTTTTTAGATTTTTGCGAGCTTGATTGATTTTACATTGAACTTATAGGCGTGGCCGTTGATTTCAAAGTCCAGATCTTCTCCAACCTTGTGGTCAAGCAGTTCGTTTCCAAAGGGAGACATGTAAGAAATGACGCCGTTGTCGGTATCTGATTCCCAGGGTCCCAGGATTGTGTACTTTTCTTCCTTGTTTGTATCCTTGTTGAGCAGGGTAACAAGAGTACCGAAAGAAATGTATGAAGTCGTTGCAGTTGTGGGGTCGAAGATTACAGCGCGGGCGAGTTCTCCCTGCAGCTGAGCCAGTTTCTTGTTCAGGTAGTGCTGGTGTTCCTTTGCTGCCTGATATTCTGCGTTTTCCTTCAAGTCGCCCTTTGCACGTGCTTCGGAAACTTCCTGTGCGTTCTGAGGAATCTGTACTTCTGACAGGTCCTTGAGTTCGGCTTCTTTTTCCACTTTCTTTGCCTGAGTAACCAGCATTCCCTTGGGAGCAACAGAGCGTTCTTCTGCCTTGGGGAACTTGTAGTCAGGGTATTTTTCAAGAATCTTGTTGCGGAGCAGAGCCTTCTTGCTGCCGTCCAGGTCTGCAATGTCATCCACCAGTGTGTACATGTGGGTCATTACGGATTCAGGGCTTTCCAGCATGAAGTTAATCAGAGTGCCGTCATCAAAGAGCAGTTTTTCTGCATTCTTGATGATTTTCTTGTTTTCCGTTGAATTTACATGGCTGTTGATTTCGCGGTATGCATGAGCAATGATGTTCAGCAGGGCAATCAGCTGCTTCTGGAGCGGAATATCTACTTCCTTGAACCAGTCTTCATTGCGGCTGTTTTCAAAGAAATAGAGGATGGCGTTGCGGTAACCGCGGAAGTCATCAAATGCAGTTGCAAGCAGAGCCTTTACCTTGTCTACATGGTTTTCTGCAATAAGAGTATCCAGCATTTTCTTTTCCAGAACAGTGGGGAAGAGCATGATGTACTGATCAACCCAGTCCGGCAGTGTCTTGATGTTGTTAAGATAATCTTCGCGCAGTGATGTATTCTTTGTGTCTTTGAGTTCCAGATACATTGCCCTGGGGTTTTCGATACGGCGGTAGAGCCTGTCGAATGTGTATCTTGTTGCAGGGGTAAGACTGGGGTACTGTGAGATAATTTTCTGCACAACCAGATATGAAGCGACAACCTGATCGTTTGCATCGTTTGTGGTGACGAATGACTTTACATAGCCTGTGAAATAGCTGAACATGTCGGCAAAGAAATCGCTTTCTTTTTCTGCTGCCGGGTCATTTACATAGCGCATCAGAATGTCGATGCGTTTGAAGAATCCTTTTTCTGCCGTAAATTCGTTGTTCAGCTTTTCAGACTGAGTGACTTCGTGGTCGCGGACAACATATTCGTTGTTGTTGTTCTTGTTTACGCAGAAAGTAGCGTCGCTTTCAAGAATCTTCTTTGCCGCACTGCTCCAGCTTGTCCATTCGCCGGAAGTAAGGAGACCGAGTTCTTTCTTATCTTTCTCACCCTTCTTCTGTACGGTATTTACCAGTTCTGCCTTGATTTTCTTTAAATCACAGCTGTTGTCAAAACTGCGGATGATTGTCTTGAGAGCCCATGTCTTGTCATCTTTAATCTTCTTGATGAGCAGTTCTCTCTTCTGCTTTGCGATTTTTGCCTTTTCTTCTTTTGATGCACCTTTTCCAGCTTTGAGAGCGGCAAAATCGGGGTCACCCGGAATGGACTGTGTTGCCTTGATAACCCAGATGTGGTCGTCTGCCAGGGGCTGCAGGGCGTCAACTGCCATTTTGAGGGAGATTTCCTTTACGCCAACCTTTGCACCAAAGTTGATTGAAAGCATGTCGTTTACAACTTTTGTGATGACACCAACATGCCATGTGCGGTGGTAAACGAAGTGATTTACATCAAAAGCGATGTGTTTTTCAAAGTCGTTGATGGCTTCAAATACATTGCGGAAGCTCTGGTTCAGGTTTGAAGAGCGGATGTATTCGTCTACATTGCTGTGGTCAGCATATTTTTTCTGATAGCATTCTGTAATGTTGCGGCGGGCAGCGCTGTCCTTAGGATCGATAGAGAGGATGAGCTTGAGAATTGAGATAGCCGTATCCCATTTCTGGTTGTCCATGTAGTACTTGCAGAGGTCGTCCATCAGGAGGGCACTCTTGTCTTCACCGATATTCTTTGCAATCTTTCTCTGTACCATCAGGAAGAAGTCGATTTCTTCAGGAATCATGGCAACCAGTTTTGCCCATACTTCCCTTACTGATGTATAATTCTTTGCGTTTACATAGCGGAGCAGGGCCTTTTTGTAGTATTCCTTTGCAAGGTCAGGATTACTGTTTTCGTAGTGACCGCCCAGCAGTTTTGCAACGTCAGCTTCTTCAAAGTCGATTTTAACCAGTGTTTCGTACAGAGCCCACTGTTCATCGCTGTCATGTTCGCGGTAATATGCTGCCAGTGTGCGCAGGGCAAAGCGGTTTGTTGCATCACGAGCGATAATGTACTGACAGAGTTTTTCTACAATGTTGTCCTTGTGGTTTTTCTGGAAAATGTCAGTAAGTGTTTCCAGTGAAGAATTGTCCAGTGCACCCTTCTGAAGTGAGAGCATGCCTGAGATATAGAGGGCGATGATACTGTCCTTTGCATGGGAAAGCTGCTCATCACAGATTGCCTTTACTTCATCAATGCTTCCGTCGCTGATAATGCTTTCAACGAGGCTTTCAAGCTCGATCAAATTATTCTGTGTGTAATTACTGATTGCGGCACGTGTCCATGTCTCTTCTTTCAGCATCTCCTGGACTTTTGTTACAAGTTCTTCTGACATAAAAATACTCCTCACTTCATGTTGTATAAAGTGTAAATTTCTCTATCCATCATTTTTATTTTTAACAGCACTTCATTGGTTCTTTCCCTTCCGCCTTCAGTTCTGACGTAATGGTCAATCAACCAGAAATACATATTTATCAGTTTTGGTGTGAGTGTCTTCAGGTTGCTGGTAGGATTCCGCAGTTCATTTTCCGTTGCAAAGATATCCTGCTTTAATTTTCCAACTTCCTGGCTTCTCAACTGCCTTTTTATTGAAAAGACTCCGTACAGCACGCCGTAAACGGGAATCCATTCGTTCAGTTCCTCTCCCGAATATTTTTTTTCTTCCACCTGCCGGATAAGAACCCGTATCAGTTCACTGTCCAGCAGGGCAAGGTCGATAGCCTGGGCGTCAATAAAAAATGCTTCCCGGAAGAGGAGCTTGGCATTTCTTTCTTCACCGCAAAGTGCATAGCAGTCTGCCATTTCTGCAAGAATTGCCGCAGAGAGGGGAGCGCATTTGTGAGCCTCCGTCAGATACTGTAATGCATCCATGTAGTTGCCCAGTTTCTTGTAGCAGAATCCGGTTTTTCGTAAGATTTCTGCCTTCTGGTCACCCTTGTATTCATCCTGCAGCAGTTCATAGCTTTGCAGGGCAAGGGTAAAGATTCCTTTGTCTGTTGCATACACCGCCCGCTCCGGAAAGGAACGGTAGCGCTTTAACTCCATGTGAAATGATTTCCAGCGGGAAATAAGTCCTTCGCCACGCTCAAACAAATCCATGGAGGGGAGCTTCTGAATGAAATCCGCCCAGTAGTTGCAGCACCAGACGGCAAATTTCAGGTCAGCGTTATCCAGGTCGTACTGAAGGGAGTCTACCAGCTCATTTTTTGCCAGTGACGGCTTTCCTTCTTCAAGGAGCGTATATGCTTTTGTCAATCCTTCTTCCGACTGAAAACCCATAGTGTATAAAATCTATTATAACAAACGGCGGACTTTAGTCAATAGAACTGAAATTTTTGTAAAAAGGGGGAATAGTTTATAATGACTTTTTTCAAATATGTCAATACTTTGTTTTTATAATGCTAAAAAAAGTCAATAGAGTACTATTTTTGACTGTAATGTGAAATAGTTTACAATATATTGCTTCCTTGTTATAATTGAAGATACATTATGAAAAAGCCTTTGTTGTCTCCATCGCTGCTTTCCGCAGATTTTGCAAACCTTGCCTCAGCCCTTGCTCTGGCTGAAGAAAAAGCGGGTCTCGTACATATTGATGTAATGGACGGACATTTTGTTCCTCAGATTTCCTATGGCCAGCCGGTCATTCAGTCTATCCGCCGCCTTACGACTCTTCCTTTTGATGTACACCTGATGGTGGAAAAACCGGAACTGATGGTAGAATCTTTTGCAAAGGCGGGTGCAGACTGGATTACCTTTCATTATGAGGCAAGCGTGCACATTCATCGCCTTGTTCAGCAGATTCATGCCCTGGGAAAAAAGGCTGGAATTTCCATTGTTCCTTCAACGCCTGTACATGTGCTGGATGAAATCCTTTCCGATGTAGACCTGGTTCTGGTGATGACGGTAAATCCCGGCTTTGGCGGACAGGCTTTAATTCCTTCCTGTGTCAATAAAATCTCTCAATTTGCCGATATTCGTAAAGAGAAAGGCTATGATTTCCTTATCTCGGTAGATGGCGGCGTAAATGACAAGACTCTGGATTCCGTGGTAAAGGCGGGAGCGGATATTGTTGTTTCCGGCTCGGCATTTTTTAACGGCTCGCTCAAGTGGGAGTTTTAAGTATGAATAAAAATCGGTTGATGCTGTGTATCGGCATACTGACACTTTTTGTTTTTCCGGCCTTTTCACAAAAGGTTTCCTCTCCGCTTCCTGAAGCGGATACTCTGGTTTCCGGTTATGAAGCCTACCGCAATGAAGACTGGACCAGTGCCATGTTCTTTTTCAGAAAGGCGGTGTCTGTTTCCGGCAGTGTAACGGATGAAACCTGGTTTATGCTCATCATGAGCGAAGTCTATGCCGGTGAGTTTAAGTCGGCGCTGGGTGACTGTGATGTCTTCCTGCATAAATATCCTTACAGTATGTATCTTCCCCATATCCTGTATCAGAAGGGCAGATGCCAGCATTTCCTGCACCAGAACGAAGCCGCAGTCCTTACCCTAAGTGATTTTTGCCATCAGTATCCTGACCATGCCCTCTATGCGTCAGCACTTTATTGGATTGCCGAATCATTTTATGCCGAATACAATTACAATTCTGCCCGCGGTCTCTATGAGCGCATCGTTATGGATTATCCCCATGACGCAAAGGTTTCTGCGGCTCAGTACCGCATTGATGCCATCGACCAGAAGAGCAGGGAAGAAAAACTGCTTTATCTGCTCAAAGTGACGGGAGAAGAAAACCTAGCCGCTAGGGAAGAATATGAGCGTCAGATTAAGCTTTTTGAGGCAGAAGATAAACTTGGCCTGCATCAGCAGCTTGATGATGCCCGTAAGCGGATTCAGATGCTGGAAATTGAACTGGAAGCCCGTAAAAAGGCTCCTGAAACCGCTTCTGCAGGCGGTGTGCTTGATTTTAATACCGGCGACGGAAAGACAGATGCAAATGCTGACTACAAGGGTACGGGTTCCTATTATTCAACGCCTTATGCACCGGGAGTTCAGGCCCGCGGAGACGGTGACCCGGAAGTTGAGGCCCTGAAGCGTAAGGCCCGCCAGCTGCAGTATATGATGATAGAAGAAGAGAGAAATGAGGGGGATGCCAAATGATGAAACGAACTTTCTTATTACCCGTTGCCGCATTCTGCCTCTTTTTAACATCGGCCCCTTCTTCCCTGACAGCCCAGACAGAAACTCCTGCAATGGAAGAACATACGGAGCGTCCCCAGCCTCAGCTTTCACCGGAAGAAATTGAAGAAAGGGAACGGATTCTCAAGGAAACTGAGGCTGCAAAAAAAGCAGATGCGAAGCGCCGTGAGAGGGAAGTGACTGATAAATATCTGGGTGTGGTTTATACTCCCGAAAAAAAATGTCAGCTGGAAAGCGGAAAAGTCCGCCTTGTCCTCAAAAAAAATACCGGCTCATTCAATATTTATGCCATTGACTCAAAAAAGAAGGCTATTCCTGTTTTTGCAAGCAATGACGGATTCCGCTCTACCTATTTTTCCGTGCTTATCGGCAAGCGTGAATATCGTCTGAATCAGGCTTCCCGTGTTACGGCTCAGGTTCGACAGCGTGATGAAGGTGCCCAGCTTGCATACCGGCTGGAAAAAGACCTGCAGATTGTCCTGGATTTTTCAATTCATGCTTCAATCGCCGGGGCAGAAGATGACATTGTTAAGATAACGGTCTACACGACAAATCTTACAAAGAATCGTCAGGTGCTTGCCCTTAAGGCTGTGTTTGACACGGTTCTGGGAGAAAATCTGCTCTATCATTTTGTCACTTCAATGGGACAGAAAATTACATCTGAAAGGCAGATTATTGCTTTTGACAAGGAAAAGTATTTTATCTCCACTAATTCAAAGACATCGGCCCAGTTCCTGCTGACGGGAAAGTCAATTCCTACACCTCAGACGGTATCTTTTGCCAACAGGGACATAATAGAACATTCTCTCTGGACTCCTGTCATCCGGGAAGAAAGGGGATTCAGTACGGCACTTACATACAATAATTCAGCCATGTGCGTAAACTGGCCCTATTATTCTGTGGAGCCGGGAGAGACTACTTCCTTTACCTTCTACATTTGTCTGGCAACAGACGGAGATACACCAAAGGGAAGTGACTTCCTTGCATCTCTGGTGGATGACCCGCGTACGGTGGAAACTTTTGCGGCTAATGAAATTGTCGTGCATAAGCCGGAAGTTGATTTTGTCGTGGCTCCCATTACAGAAAATCAGCTTGACCCCGAATACATTCAGAACCTGATTGACAGGATTAACGCACTCAATTCAGATCCCAAGGTTGTGGACCGGACGGAAGTGCGCCAGCTGAATGCAGAACTTGATGCAATTCTTGAAAGGCTGAGGCGGATGAAGCAATGAGAAAGTCTGCGCTGGAACAGGCAAAAGCGCTTTTAAAACGCCGTAGTTTTGCCAGAGCCCTTACCATTCTGGAAGCCGCCGAGGCAAACTATCGCGACAGTTTTGATTATTATCTCACTGCAGGAATCGCCTGTCTTTATCTGGGAATATGGGGCAGTGCGGTTTCCTATTTTCAGCAGGCGAGAAAAATCCGCGTAACTGAAACTAATCTCCTTCTTTCTCAGGCAATTCTTTACCTGCGGCGGGGAGATACAGACCGGGCCCTGCAGTATTATCTGGAAGTGCTTAATAACGATCCGGAAAACAAGACTGCAAAAGAAGCCATGGAGTTTATCCGTGTCAGCGGAAATTATGAAACTATCTGTAACTGGTTTGACAGCGGTCGGATTCAAAAATTCTATCCTCCTCTGGGAGTCAATCCTGCCAAGGTCAGCCGCATTCTTTTTTCTGCCGTTGCCGGTATTTGTGTCGGTCTCTGCATTATATTCCTGCTCAAGCCCCAGCGCTACAATGATTCCGGAAGGCGGGCGGACCTGTCAAACCTTGCCCTTACTGCGGATGAAGCAAAGAATCTGCATGAAAAAGACTTGTCCGGGGCAGTCTATCATTTTATTCTTTCTGACCGGGAAATCCGTTCTGCCTATGATGACGCCCGCCAGTATTTTCAGGACTTCAGGGACAATGCGGCCACAGTGGAAATTAACCGCATATTGAACAGTAATGCTTCCTCTGCTGTCCGCCAGAAGGCAAGCCTGCTTCTGACTTATTTTGAGGAACCAACTTTTGACAGTCTGACGGATAATTACACGTATGCTCAGGTTGCCGCGGACCCTGCTCTGTATTTGGGTTGCTGGGTGGCATGGTCAGGTCGGATTACCAATGCTGTGGCGGAAGATGGTTCTTACCGCTGCGACCTGCTGGTTGGGTATGAAGATTTGCAGCGGGTTGACGGAATTGTGCCGCTCTTTTTCTCTGTGGCGCCGGTGCCGGAAATTGATGGTTCCCGCAGCGTAAGGGTGCTGGCAAAAATCGGTCTGGAGAATGGAAAAGTCAGTCTTTTGGGCCGGTCTGTCTATCAGCCATTGCAAAAATCTGCTGACTAGTATACATTATTGGAAGATACAGAATTTTTTTTGAAAAAAGTGAAAAAAAATTCCAAATTTTTTGTATAAAATGCAATTTTAAAGCCTATATATATGTGAGTGCGCGGAAAAGATATGCGTACGGTGGGAGGAAAAGGTGGCAAAAATGGTAGAGACCAAGGCGCCGGCAGAAATGTCGGAAAAGCTGAAGGCACTGGAAGCGGCACGCCTGCAGATTGAAAAGCAGTTCGGAGCCGGCTCATTGATGAAACTGGGAACCCAGGCAGATACAGCTTCGATTGACGTTGTGCCGTCCGGTTCCATTCTTTTGGACGAGGCGCTGGGAGTTGGCGGATATCCCCGCGGCCGCATTATTGAAATGTATGGTCCCGAATCATCCGGTAAAACAACTCTTGCCCTGCATGCGGTTGCAGAAGCCCAGAAACTCGGCGGCATTGCGGCCTTTGTGGACGCGGAACATGCCCTGGACCCTGTTTATGCAAAAAATCTGGGTGTAAATATTGACGAACTCTGGGTCAGCCAGCCGGATACTGGTGAGCAGGCCCTCGAAATTACAGAAAGCCTTGTCCGCAGTGGTGCAGTAGATATCATCGTTGTGGACTCAGTTGCAGCCCTGACTCCTCAGAAAGAAATTGAAGGAGATATGGGAGAGTCTCAGATGGGACTTCAGGCTCGCCTGATGAGCCAGGCTCTGCGCAAACTTACTGCAATTGTCGGAAAATCAAAGTGTATCATCGTATTTATCAACCAGATTCGTATGAAAATCGGCGTTATGTTTGGCAACCCCGAAACGACGACTGGCGGTAATGCACTTAAATTCTATTCATCTGTCCGCCTGGAAATCCGCCGCATTGAATCAATCGACGGAAAGGGTGACGAGGATGTTGTGGGTAACCGTGTCCGCGTAAAAATCGTAAAGAACAAGGTTGCGCCGCCATTCCGCAAGGTAGAACTGGACATTTACTTTGGTAAGGGTGTGAGCGCAACTGCCTCTCTGCTGGATTCAGCCGTAAA
>DFDV01000128.1 GCA_002369025.1 Treponema sp. UBA3819
GGTCACTTTGACGAAAGCGGTGAAGGTGCTGAGGTTCGTGCTAAGATGGATAAGGAATGGGCTGAACTGATTGATGTAAATATCAACAGCAATAAGACCATTATCGGCCTGGGAGCAAATTCAGGTCTCTTTGGTGGTTCTCTTTTCATCAAGAACAAAGAGAATGTCATCATCCGCAACATGAACATTACCGAATGTTACAATCCTTTCCCTGCAGTGGAGTCAAATGACGGTCTGAATGCTGAATGGGATACTATCACTGTACGTACTTCAAAATATATCTGGATTGACCACTGTACAATCAGTTCAAAGTTCTCTCCCAACGATATCGAAAAGGATAAGTTCAAGAGCAAGGACGGAGAGATGATGAAGTGGCAGGTTCATGACGGTCTGCTGGACATCACCAACGAATCTGACTTTGTTACTGTTTCATGGTGTATTCTCCGCAACCACGACAAGACTCAGCTGATTGGTTCAAGCGACAAGAAAACAGGCGATGCAAATCACCAGACTATTTCTCTGATTCACAACTGGTATGACGGCTGTGGCCAGCGTCTGCCCATGGTTCGCTTTGCTACACTGCACATTGCAAATAACTACTACAGCGCAGGCGCAGAAAACACCTGGCAGCGTGGTATTGACCGCAGAAAGGACTGCAAAATCTATTCAGAAGGCAACTACTTTGAAGAAGAACGCAGGTCTGTTACTTCACGTTCTGATGGAAATATGTATGACGTTGGCAGCGTAAACCTTATGAGGAACTGGCTGAATGACAAGCCGGCATGGAACCCCAGAGACTATTATGATTACACTGCAGTTAAGGCTACAGAAGCAAAGAACCAGGCTCTGACCCTTTCCGGCGCAGGCAAGATTCCTGTAATCTACGCAGATCCTGCAGCAATTAACGATCCGAAATAACGGGGTATTGGTTTTGCCCTCCATGGCAAAACCAAACCCGACAGCAGACAAACTGCTGTCTCGCTTTTCAGCCGCCCTCGTGGCGGCTTTTTTCGTTTTTTTAGGGGGTTGGTGGGTATTCTTTGAGGGGCAGGGTGTGATATAATGATAGAACTATGAACAAAAAGATTTTTATCGGACTGATTAGCGGGCTGCTTGCCGGCTCCCTCTTTTTTACAGGTTGTAATGGGGAAGAGGACTCTCCCCTTACTGGAGTAAAGATTTCTACATCGGCTTCTATGGCGGAGCCGGGAAAAACGGTTGAAATTACAGCGTCGTATGTTAGAGAAGACAAAATTGATACTTCTGCGGATATAACTCTTTCTCTTTCCAACGACACAACGGGCGGCGCATATTTTGGTTCTGCCGGTACCACCAGCACAAGCATAAAGAGTGGCGGAAAAGCAAATCTCACCCTTGGAGGAACTTACAGTGCAATCGTTCTGGTAACGGCAGCCTGCAAAGAATCCACTGCCAGGGTGACAGTTGGAACAATGATTGACTCCAGAATCAGTGCGGCAGACAGACCAACAGGTTTTGCAAGTTATCAGGCAGCGGCAAATTTTGGCGGCTACAAGGGAAGCCTTGCAGGAACAACCGTAACAAACCGCTCAGAATTAAAGTCTGCAATAAGCAAAGGCGGCATTATTTATGTAAAGGGCTTGATTGACATGACGGATGAAGGCACAGGCTCTAAACTTCCTGCTGCTGGCGGCAAGACGACGGATTCTACCACCGCTCTTGATGCATGGGTAAAAGAAAAGTCTGGCGGAGCATATGCAACGTATAATGATTGGGTAAAGGCATATGGTGCGGCCTGTTCAAGCTCAACCGATGACAGGAGCGGAAGAAGCCCGCAGAGTTCATTGTATAAAACGATGACGGAATTGAACAACCAATGGAAAAACGTCATTCAGTTGCAGCTTGTTTCTAATACTACGCTGATTGGTATTCCTGATGCTAATGATGTTGCGGGCGGCATTCGTGGCGGAACCTTGAGTGTGCGGAATATTTCCAATGTTGCAATCCGCAATCTGGTTCTTCAGGATGCCTGTGACCCCTTTACTCATCACGAAGCGGATGACGGCTTCAATGCACAGTTTGACAACATCAGTATTGAGGCTGCCAAAAACATTTGGATTGACCACTGTACCCTGCAGGACACGCTTGCGCTTGGCACTTCAGGTGAAAAATGGCAGACCTATGACGGACTGTGTGATATAAAGGGAGACGCAACAAATATAACTGTTTCATACTGCAAATTTATGAATCACGATAAAACCATGCTGATTGGCTCAAGTGATTCTGACGGCAGCAACAGCAGGCGTTTCGTTACCCTGCATCATAATTACTACTATGGTTGCGGACAGCGTTTGCCCATGGTACGCAATACGAGCATTCATATTTACAATAATCTGTATGAGTCTGCAAGTTGGTACAGCAACAGTTATGCAATTGGACGGCGGGCAAACTCCCTCATTATTGCGGAAAACAATTATTTTGGAAGCGGCATTACTGCATTCAGCAATTCTGAAGGCTCTCTGTATGCAAGTGGAAACAATACGGGCAACAGTTCCGGCTCCAAGCCGTTTAACACCGATACCTACTATCGCTACACGCTGGATTCTGCAAAAGACATAAGCACTGCATTAAAGACAGGTTCGGGCATAACGGCAGCCGGAGCAGACAAGGTAACTGTAATTACTAATTAATTATACTTCACGAACCGCTTCCGTACCGGCAACCAGCTTTTCCAGAAGACTGCAGACGGGTGTGGAAATGCCGTGTTTTTCTGCCAGACGAACAACGGTGCCGCAAAACCAGGGATTTTCACTTTTGCGGCAGGCTTCCATATCCTGAAGCATGCTGGTCTTTCCGTGCGGATCGTGACGGCACATCATGGCAATATCATCTTCCAGATGCTTGCTTGTGAGTGCGATTCCCTCCGCGTTTGCCACGGCAATCACTTCGGCGCCAGTCTGACGGGCAAGCTCCTGCATGACCGGGTATTTGAATCCGCCGTAGGGTGAGCGGCAGAGGGCAGAAAGCGTGTTGAAAGTAACGTTAATCAGATATTTTTTCCACTGCTCCAGCTGAATGTCGTCTGGATTTACATACGTGATTCCGGCGCGGGAAAATAAATCGCAGAGGGCTTCCACCCGTCCGGTTTTGCTGTTGTCACTTTCGCCAAAAATCACTCTTCCGGCGTCCGTGTATTCAATCTTATTTCCTTCGTGGATAGAGTTGAGGCTGAGTACAAAAGCGGGCAGCACTTTTTCTTCCCCATAGACCTGGGCCAGATCCCGCTCGCTCTGAATGCCGTTGAGCAGGGAAAGAATGGCGGTGTCTGATTTGACAGCCCGCTTCATGTTTTGAATGGCCTGGGGCAGCTGGGCATTTTTTGTTGCGATGATTACAAGGTCGGCGGGCTCTGCTTCTTCCGGCGTAACCCAGTTAAAGTCAGTTTTTTCGCCATTCACAAAAATTCCGTCCCGCTCATAACGGGCCTTGCGCTCTGCATCCACAATGCACTGCATCTTTTTGCCCAGCACTTTTTGCAGGCGAACTCCAACCACAGCACCAACGGCACCCATTCCAATCATTGCAAGAGATTTTATTTCCATTATTATGCTTTGCTCCCTATCACTTTCTTCGGCCTTGTCTGACTATTTTGCACCGTAGCGTTCCAGAAATTCCCGAACCCGTTTATTGTATTTTTCCTCCTGCTGCAGGTGAGCCATGGCGTGAATTGCGCCTTCTGCCAGAAAAAGTTCCTTGGGAAAAGAACAGCATTCGTAGTTTGCCATAGTCATACTGACAGGAACCCGCGAGTCTGCACTTCCATGAATGAAAAGCATGGGCCGGCGGTTAATCTTGAGGGCATCAAAAGTTGTGTAGTCGTCCAGAGAAAATCCGGCAAAAATTTTTGTATACAAATTGCCGGTAGCAATAAATAACCTGGCAATGGAGGCAGGAAGGTGATAAGACTGAGTGAGCTCGTAGAAAATTGCCTCTCTGGGCACAGTAAAACCGCAGTCAGCAATAAAACCCCTCAGATTGAGCGGAAGATTTTCAAAGCCGCTTGCCATTACTGCCGTTGCACATCCCATGGAAATGCCCTCCACAAAAATGGGCAGGCTTCCTTCAAACATATCGTCAATCTTAAGAATCCAGTCACGACAGTCAAAACGCTCTTTAATGCCAAAGGTCAGGAATTTTCCTTCACTTTCGCCATGAGTCCGCTGGTAGGGAATGCAGACATGGTAGCCCAGACCGTTGTAAAAGCGGGCAAGAGTTGCAAAATCACGCATGGGAGAAGAATGATAACCGTGCATCAACAGTATCGTACCCTTTGCATCCTCAGCCGGCAGAAAAAAGGCCACCAGCTTTAGGCCGTCATAAGACTGCATTTCCAGACGAATGGGAACCTTAGCCAGAAACCATTCACTGTCTTCCTGATTGCGTTGAAAATTTTCTATACCGCCATAATGTTCCACCACCTTTCCGTCAGCATCCGGCTCCATGCGGCCAAAACTCGGCATGAATACGAAGAAATAAAGCAAAACAAAATACAGGAGAGGCACTCCAACAGCAATCCCCGCACCGCAGGCAATTTTTTTCGTAGGAAATTTATTCATAGTGATTTTATTGTAAACCGATTTGTGATTATTTCAAGTGGAGCAGAAGTAAAGTCTGTTTTTTCTTCTATTTATATGGGGCTTCCCGTCTGCCTGCGGCAGCCGGTCGGGCTTTGCGTGGTTCCGCCTTTCGGCTTCATTGCCGGCTTGCCGCTGCGCTGTTAATCCGGCAACGGCTCTGCCTGCCTCCGTCAGTCAGGCC
>DFDV01000176.1 GCA_002369025.1 Treponema sp. UBA3819
GCACGAAATCGCAGTTTTGCCAACGGCAAAATCTGCAAATGATAAAAAGTACAAGGAAGTACTTTTTATCATGCCTCTTTTCCGCCGATATATTGTGTTTAGTTTTTATTCCTTTTTTCGATTTTGTCCGCCGCAAGTGAAAGGGGCCAGCAAACGATAAAATACATGAAGAAAATTACGCCGTACACTGCAATGCTTGCTGTGGGAATGGTGAGTCTGTTTGCCTCAATAATCTGCTGACCGATTTTGACAACTTCGATGACGCCAACAAATACAACAAGTGAGGTTGTCTTTATCATGCGGGTAATCAGGTTCATGCTGAGGGGAACAAGCCTTTTTATTGTCTGGGGAATTATGATATAGAAAAAAATCTGTCTCTCTGTCAGACCGATTGCCCGTCCGCTTTCGTACTGGTGTTTTGGAATTGACTGCAAGGCTCCTCTGACTAAATCGCCCATTTCTGCCGTACCCCAGAGGGTGAAAACCCAGATTGAAGCCGCCTCTCCTGAAATGGATAGTCCGAATGCATGGGTAATTCCAAAGTAAGCCAGAAAAAGAAGAACCATCTGGGGCATAATCCGCATGAATTCAAGATAGATATGAGAAGTCCATTTAATGACTGGATTTTTGATATTCATGATGATGCCAAAGAGGAAGCCGAGAAAGAGTGAAAGGGTGACTGAAAGAGCCGCAATCCAGATTGTAACTCCCAGGCCGCCAAGAAGACGGACAAAATTCCTGCCCTTAAAGAGAACGCTGAATGCCGTTGTTACTGCTGTAAGAATTTCCGGGTTATCCATGCTAGCTCCTGTTGAAGTTTACTTTCTTTTCGATAAAATAGGCCGCAAAGGAAATCGGCAGCAGAATGACAAAGTAGGCGATTACCAGAAGCAAAAGGGATTCTTCAGTTTTATAATACAGTCCGATTAAATCCTTTGCCACATACATTAAGTCTGCCAGCGCAACAGCGGAAAAGACTGACGTCTCCTTGAGCAGAAAAATGATGTTTGCGACTAGGCCAGGAACTGAGACAGCCATTGCCTGAGGAAGAACCACATACTGGACCAGCTGCCTTTTGTTCAGGCCTATACACATGCCGCTTTCAAGCTGATTTTTTCCTACGGTTTCAAGGGAACTTCTGAAAGTTTCTGCCATGTAGGAGCCGCCTAAAAAGGTGAGTCCGATGATTCCGCACTGTTCGCCGGTCAGTTTGATTCCCATGCGGGGAAGGGCAAAATAGAGAAAGAAAAGCTGAATTAAAAGGGGCGTATTGCGGGAAAGTTCCGTATAAATGCGAACGATTAGATTGAGAACAGGGATTTTCCCGTAGCGCACAATAGCACAGAAAATCCCTGTTAAAAATGAAAGAATTATTCCTGTAAAGCCAATCCGAAGGGTGAGGAGAGTTGCCTCGCCATACATCGGAATGACCTCTTTTATAAAATTAAAATCCATATACTTTTTGAGGCTGCACTTTTAGCACAGCCCCTGTATTTTACAGTTTTCCGCCTTCCACTACAAGGCTGTCTGCATCTGAATCTTTTCCGTAAACAGAGCGGAGCGTTGCCTCATAGTCAGCATGGAAGAATTTTTCTTTGCCGAGTGATTCAATTTCTTTGTTGAGCCAGTCGAGAAGATCTTTGTTGCCTTTCTGAACGGCAGGAGCGATTGCGTCAAGGCTGCCGATTGAGTCAGCACCTGCTCCAACTGCAAATGAGGGGTTTTCGATTGCCCATGCAAGAACTTCTGTATTGTCTGTTGAAAGTCCGTCTCCGCGTCCGTCAAGCAGGGCATTGTAGGCTTCTGAATACTGGTCGAATTTGAGAAGTTTGATTTCCGGATAGTTCTTTGAGAAGTAGCTTTCTGCTGTCGTTCCCTTTGCGATGATGAGCGTCTTTCCCTTGAGCTGAGCCGGGTCTGTAACAAGAGCTGATTTTGGAGAAACGATTCCCAGGGCAACCTTCATGTAAGGAAGGGCGAAGTCAACTTTTTCTGCGCGTTCAGGAGTTACGGTGAAATTTGCGAGAACCAGGTCAACTTTGCCTGTTGCAAGAACTTCAACGCGGGCAGCGGCTTCAACGGGGACGTATTTTACTTTAACGCCCAGGTCTTTTGCGATTCTGTTACTGAAGTAAACGTCATAGCCCTGGTATTCGCCATTTTCGTCTACGAAGCCAAAGGGCTTTTTGTCACTGAAGACAGCGATTTTGATTTCCTTACTCTTTTTGATTTCTTTTACAGTGCGGCCGGTCTTTGGCTTTGCTGAGATGGAAGAAATGGCAGAAAGTGCCAGAAGAGTTGCGATGATGAATTTTAAAGATTTTTTCATAGGATACCTCCGATTTTTTATAACCTAGTATTTAACTAGGAATAATAGATATTGTAGTTTTACAATTTATTTTGGGCTCTGTCAATAACTTTTACTGAAAATCTGGTGGAGATGTTCAAAAATTTCGATACAAGTCATAAAAACTCCGGGTTCTTGCGAGGTTCAAAGCAGGCGTTGCGGGCGGCGTTTGAGCCCGCAGAAGGGGCAGGCGGAAATGGCGGAGCCATTGCAGCCGGGGGGAAGGCTTTCCCCTACAATTTTTTTCTGATATCACTAAGTCTGTTCAAAGCTTCGTTCAGGGTTTCGTCTTTTTTTGCAAAATGCAGGCGGACATAACGGTTTTCCTTTTCCTTGAAGAAACTTGAGCCGGGAACTGAGCCGATGCCCACTTTTTGCGCCAGAACTTCAGCAAATTCCAAGTCTGACTCAAAACCGAACTCGGAAATGTCAATTAAAATGTAGTAGGCTCCCTCGGGAACTGTGTGATTGAGACCGATGATGTCCAGGCCGCGGAGAAAAAGGTCTCGTTTGCGGGTATATTTTTCCTGTAAATCCCGGTAATATTCATCGCCGAACTGTAAACCTGTGACTGCTGCTTCCTGCAAGGGGGCTGCCGCTCCAACGGTGAGAAAGTCGTGGACTTTTTTGATACGATCGGTGATTTGTGGATTTGCCTGAGTGTAGCCCAGTCGCCAGCCTGTGATTGAGTAGGTTTTTGAAAGAGAATTGCAGGTGATAGTACGATCTTTCATACCGGGAAGACAAGACATGTAGGTGTGGACATTGGGCTTGTAGAGAATGTGCTCGTAGACTTCATCGGTGATGACAAAGGTGTCGTATTTTTTTGCCAGGTCTGCAATTACCCTTAGTTCCTCTCTGGTAAAGACTTTGCCGCATGGGTTGGAGGGGTTACAGACGATGATTGCCTTGGGCTTCTGGCGGAAAGCGTCTTCCAGGACAGCTTCATCAAAGCGGAAGGCGGGCGGAATGAGGGGAACGTAAATTGGCTGGGCACCGGAAAGAATGGTGTCTGCGCCTTAATTTTCGTAGAAGGGAGAAAAGACAATTACCTTGTCGCCGGGATTGGTCACGCTCATCATGGCGGCCATCATGGCTTCGGTTGAACCACAGGTGACGACAAGTTCTTCGTTGGGATTAACGCTGACGCCCGAAAAGTGCTGGATTTTGGCGGCAAGTGCCTCCCGGAAATTCTGTGCTCCCCAGGTGATTGCGTACTGGTGAAAGTCTTCTTTTGTGACCTGAGCAAGACGCTCAAGAATAGGGTGGGGAGGCTCAAAGTCAGGAAAGCCCTGGGAAAGATTTATGGCTCCGTACTGGTTTGATATGCGAGTCATGCGGCGAATAACAGAGTCGGTAAAGGTTGCTGTTCTATTTGAAAGGTCTGGCATAAAAATCTCCAAAAATCTGACGGCTTTTATTTTACATAACTGATATTTGAATTCAAGAGTTTTTTGGGGTCGAAGGCAATTTTAACTGCATTCATCAGTTCAACATTGGCGGCCGGTGTTTCTGCGAAAAAGAAGGGGCGTTTGCTCAAGCCGAGTCCGTGTTCACCTGAAATGAGGCCACCCAGTTTTCTTGCTTCGTCATAGAGTTTTGCAAGATTTTCGTTCAGTTCCTTTTTCCAGACTTCCTCGCTGCGTTTGCCCCGAACCACACAAAGGTGAACATTTCCGTCACCTGCGTGACCAAAACTAATCATCTGCATGCTGCTCTGGCTTTCCAGTTTGTTTACGAAATTGACGAAATCGGCGACTTTTGCGATGGGAACTACGATATCCAGCGGCTCTTGCTCGCTCACGGCTTCAACGGCCTTTACCAGACAGCCGCGAATCTTCCACACATTCTGGGCAAGTTCTGTGTCGTCAAGGGAAATAATTTTTTCGGCGGAGTCTTTGAGAACAGACTGAAGGCTTTTGAAAGCCGAGTCAATTTCTTCAGACTTTCCGTCAAAGGTAAGAAGGAGATATGCCTCGTTTTCAAGAGGGAATTTGAGTTTGAGAAAATTTTCACCCAGTTTTACGACTTTTTTTTCGATGAATTCAAGGGCTGTGGGGTTGAGGTTTGCCTGTAAGATTTTTGGCACGGCCTCGATACCTGCTTTGAGAGAAGAAAATCCTGCCAGAATGCTCAAAGATTTTTCGGGCTTTCCAATGAGCCGGAGAAGGCATTTTGTGATGACGGCCAGGGTTCCCTCCGAGCCGATTATAATGTCTTTGAGGTCGAGGCCGGTGGTGTCTTTGCGGTTTTTGCTTCCCAGTGTAAAGATTGTGCCGTCAGCTTTGACCACTTCCAGTCCCATGACATAATCTCTTGTGACTCCGTATTTGACAGCTCTCATGCCGCCTGCGTTGGTAGAAATGTTTCCGCCAATAGAAGAACGTTTTTCACCGGGGTCCGGCGGATAGAAAAGTCCCAGACTTTCTACATGCTTTTGGAAATCCTCAAGAATTACGCCGGGTTCCACGGTAGCAGTAAAATTTTCCCGGTCAATTTCCAGGATTTTGTCCATCAGGGAAAGATCAAGGATAATAGAAGAGTCATGGGGAACAGTGGAGCCAACCAGGTTGGTACCAGCCCCCCGGGGAGTGACAAAAATATTATTTTTATGGGCAAAAGACAGGATTGCAGAAACTTCCTCAGTAGAAACTGGAAAAACTAAAGCAGAAGCTTGTCCCTTTTTGCGGCCCAGCGTGTCAGAAAGATACTTTGCCTCTATTTTGTCTGAAAAAATGAGTCGGGAAGAGTCTTTTATTATTGAAGAAAGCTGATTGATGACGGTCATTTTATATTCCTGAAGTGTCGGGAGGAGAGCGAAGCCCCCCTCACAATTGCTGGCTGTTAGTGATTACTTATTGTTGATTAGAATTCATCAATGTCCCAGCCTTCTTTGATGAAGTAGCCACCGAAGTCCTTGTTGAAGACTTTTTCGGTCTCTTTAGTCTGAAAGGCTTTTACGATTTTTTTAAAGATTTCGACTTTTGCAGGGTCCTTCAGATCCTTGCCACGGGCTGCAATCAGGTTCCAGTATTGCTTTTCGTCAACAGAAGTGTCCTTGAAAATGGCTGATTCGGTCTTGATTCCGAAGTCAAGGGCGTAGTTGCCGTTTACGATGGCGGCATCAACATCTTTGAGGGCAGAGGGAATGGTGTTTGCGGCCAGTTCCTTGATGACGATTCCACTTTTGTTTTCTGCAATGTCATTTACAGTGGGGTTAAAGCCTGCTTCTGCCTTGAGGGTGATGAGGCCCGCTGCCTGAAGAACTTTGATTGCGCGGCCACCGTTGGTGACATCGTTGGGGATTGCCACAACAGAACCTTTTTTAAGTTCTGAAACAGATTTTACTTTAACTGAGTAGAGGTTGAGGGGAATGATGAAGGTGTTTCCGATGAGCTTTACATCATAGCCGTGGTTTTGGATTTCGTTCTGAAGAAAAATGCGGTGCTGGAAAGCGTTCAGGTCGATTTCTCCGTTTGCCAGGGCATTGTTTGGTGTAACATAGTCTGAGAACTGGACGAACTTAAGGTCGATTCCCTGTTTTTTCAGGGCTTTTTGTGCCGGTGCCCAAAGGTCTTCATAGATTGAGCCGACAACGCCCAGTTTGACAACCGTATTCTTTTTTGCGGCAAAAGTTGATGTGAGTGCGATTGCACCGATTAAGAAAGCTGCGATAATTTTTTTCATAGACTACTCCTTTGGAATCCTGTGATGGAATTCCAGCTATTTTTTAATTACCTAGTTTACCACTAGGTATATAAGATATAATTGTTATACTGTCTTAAACCTAGTATGTCAATAGGAAAAGTAAATAAAAAGTTGAATTTACGTTTTTTTATATCTGCTTTACCGTAAAAAGGCGGCAAGTTCATCTTTTTCATACATGTTTTGTGTAACAGGATTTATAAAAATTTTTGTCATGAATCCCCCATGGCCCGCTCGAAATTTGCCGTCATGCTCTTAACGCTTGCGTCAAATTGTTTCTTTTCTTCCGCTGTCAGTTTCAGTTCAATTATTTCAGCAATACCCTCGTTGTTGAGCCTGCAGGGGACGCTGGCAAAGACATTGCTGTAGCCGTACTGTCCCTGTAAGAGGGTAGAGACAGGCAGAATCCTGTTTTCATCGCCAAAAATCGCTTTTACAACGTTTGCGATGCTGGCTCCGATGCCGAATTCAGTTGAGCCTTTTCCACCAAGGATAATCCAGCCAGCCTTTTTTGCTTTCAGGGCGATTTCATTAAGGTCAGGCTTTCCAAACCGTTTCGGCTGCTCCTTTATCAGCTCCAGAAGTGGTTTTCCTGCTACGGTCACCAGACTCCAGGGGACAAACTGAGTCTCTCCGTGTTCGCTCAAAGCATAGGCCTGGATTGACTTCTGGTCGTAGCCGGTTACCTCGCTGATTGCCCTGCGGACCCGGGCGGTATCCAGAGTAGTGCTGGTGGAAAGAATGCGTTTTGGGTTCCAGTTCAGTTTTTCCTGCAGATAATGCGCCACAACATCGGCCGGATTTGAAATGTTTATTATAATTCCGTCAAAACCGCTTGCCTTGATTTTAGGCACAATATCCTTCAGAATCTCAAGTGTCGCCCCCAGAGTCTGCTGACGGTCGTTCTGGCCTGCCTTCATGTCTGGCAGAGGACCGGCAGCCACAATTAGAATGTCTGCGTCGGTAATATCTGCATAATCTCCTGCATAAACATTTACGTGCCGGTCAAGATAAGTGGATGAATCAAACAAATCCAGAGCCTGAGCCGCAGCTTTTTCCCTGTCTACATCGATGTACACGATTTCCTCTGCCAGTCCCTGCGAAATCAAAGCATATCCGCCGTGACTGCCCACATGTCCCGCCCCAATTATGGCGATTTTTCTTCGGTTCAAACTCATGTTGATTTCCTCTTTTTTTATACCGTTTAATGCCGGTTTCGCTTGATAATTCTGTTTCCGCCCAGCTGAATCACATTGACCACAATCACCAGGACTACAATGGTAAGCCATGTGACGTCAAGCTGGTTGCGGTCGTGGCCGTACATAATCGCATAGTTTCCAAGTCCACCGGCACCAACAGCACCGGCCATGGCGGTCAGTCCAATCAGGCTTACTGTGGTGATGGTCGTTCCCCGTACAATGGGACCCACGCTTTCTTTCAGGTATACGCGGAAAATAATGTCAAAAGGCGAAAGTCCCATGCTCTCGGCGGCCTCAATCAGTCCGTCGTCAACTTCGGCAAGGGCAGACTCAATCTGACGACTAAAAAAAGGTACTGTCCCGAAAATCAAAGGAACAATCGCTCCCCGCACACCAATGGCAGTTCCCATAATCAGTCGGCTCAAGGGCATGACGCCGGTCAGCAAAATGATGAAGGGAATCGAACGGAAAAGGTTTATCAGCTTGTCAAAAATCTGATAGACCACCCTGTTTTCAAGAATCGCTCCCTTTCTGGTCACGGTGATAATAATGCCAATCAAGAGCCCCAGCACAAAACTAATAGCCCCCGACCAGAGTGTCATAATAAAAGTCTCTAAAAGTCCGTTAAAAAATCGTTCCGGGTGCTTTGCCACATTGGGCAGTATCGTCTCAATAAAATCAAGCATTTTTTAGTACCTCCACACCAACATCCATGGCGGCGATGTGTTTTAACGCGCGGTTAATCGTTTCTTCTTCTCCGCTGATGATTGCCACCGTTCCTCCGATCGGAGCATTCTGAACGATTTCAATCTCAGCGAAAATGATGTTTATAGTCACGTCATAGAGGCGTGAAATAGCTGAAATCAGTGGCTCAGATACATTCTTCTTTATGTAGGTAAACCGAACAAGTTTTTCATCCTTTTCAATGTGCACAACAGGTGAGTTTTCGGCTATTAGTTCTTCCACCTTCGACAAATTTGATGTAGAGCGGATAAAGCGTTTAGTCACTTCGTCCTGAGGGTTAGCAAAGATTGAGAAAACATCGCCCTGCTCAACAATTCGGCCTTTTTCCATCACGGCAACCTTATCACAGATTTCCTTGATGACTTCCATCTGATGGGTGATTATTACGATTGTAAGCCCCAGCTGGTCTTTGAGTTTTTTAAGAAGTTTTAAAATTGATTTTGTTGTGGTCGGATCAAGGGCGCTTGTAGCCTCATCGCACAAAAGAATATCAGGCTCATTGGCAAGGGCACGGGCAATGGCAACACGCTGTTTTTGTCCGCCGGAAAGCTGACTGGGGTAATTGTCAGCCTTTTCGTCTATTTCAACCAGTTTCAAAAGAGAGTGGACTTTTTCTGAAATCTCTCTCTTATTCAGTCCGCTCCGTTTTAATGGAAAAGCAACGTTATCAAAAACAGTGCGGCTTTTCATAAGATTGAAATGCTGAAAAATCATGCCGATTTTCTTGCGTTCTTCGCGAAGTTCCTTCTGGCTCAAGGCAAGAAAATCTTTTCCCTTTACGGTGACGCTGCCAGAAGTAGGACGACCCAAAAGGTTGATTGTACGTACCAGAGTTGACTTTCCCGCACCGGAAAAGCCTATGATTCCAAAAATGTCGCCTTTTTCCACGGAGACGCAAGCGTTTTCAACGGCATTGAAAGTCTTACCGTCCTGAACAAAGGTCTTGGTTATGTCTTTTAGTTCAATAATTGTGTCCATACTATTCCTGATTAAAAAACCAGGTAATATTATTCACATAATACCTAGTAAGTCAATAGGAATAATATATTTTTACAGCGAATTTATTTCCCTGTCACGATAGCCTGATTTGGACAGGCGGTCTTGCAGTCTCCGCAGCGGATGCAGTCGGCAGAGTTGGGATTTTGCCAGACGGGGATGTCCAGTTTGCAGGTTTTCTGGCAGGCACCACAGCCGGTGCATTTTGTGCTGTCAATTGTAAAGCGGTAGAAAGAAAATTTATTGAAAATGCCGTAAATTGCTCCCAGGGGACAGACATAGCGGCAGAAGGGCCTGTAGATGATGACTGCAGAAAAGAGGGTAATAAGCAGGATGATAAGTTTAAAGCGGAAAATAAAACCGGCCGCTTCCCTCATGGCAGAGTTCAGCAGGACCAGGGGAATACCGCCTTCAAGGGTTCCGACCGGGCAGATCCACTTGCAGAACCAGGGCTGACCAAGGCCGGTAAAATCTGCAATAAAAGCCGGAAGCAGGAGGACGAAGACTGAGAGAAAGACAAAACGAAGATAACGGAGGGCCTTTTCTCCGGGAAGGCGGCGGATTTTTTTTACAAAGGGAATCTTATAGATTAAATCCTGAATGAGGCCGAATGGACACAAAAAGCCGCAGACAAAGCGTCCCAGAAAGGTGCCGAAGAGAACAAGAAGTCCGGTCACATAGAGGGCAAGTTTGTAGTCCCGGCTGTTCAGGGTCGCCTGAAGGGAACCGATGGGGCAGGCACCTAATGCGCCCGGACAGGAGTAGCAGTTCATGCCTGGTACGCAGATTTTTTTGCTGACTCCGGTAAAAATCTTTCCCCTGGCAAAGCCCCGGATATAGCCGTTTGAAAGAGCGGCAAAAGAAGCCTGAATGATGAGACGTATGCGATTATGCTGCTTCATTTTTTCTGCGGCTGAGAGCCTTTTTTTCATATCAGCCTATTCCTATACATTCCATGCAGATGTGGGTTGCTTTTTTAAAGACCGTTGCAACTTCTCCCCGGAAGATTCCCCCAAGCAGGAGGGCAATTCCGAGAGAGAGAAGAATGAGACGAATCAGCAGGGGATGTTTTTTCAGAAAAGTCATTTTTTCAGCAGGTTGTCAATGATTTTCTGCCAGTCTTTCTGACTTTTTGCCCCCATATAGATTTTACCGACGATTTTGCCTTCTGAGTTTATGAAAAAGGTTGTTGGAACTGCCTGAATATTGCTCAAAAGGGCACCATCGTCATACATGTCTTCTGTAGGAACGATGTGGGTGTAATATGCACCCGTTTGGGAAATGATGTCGTCGGCATCTGCTTTTGCCTGAGGAAGAATTTTTCCGTCGTCATCAACCAGATCGATAATGACGCCCACAACTTCAACGCCTTTGTCCTTGTTTGCTTCGTTGAGCTTGGCAAGGTCCGGCATTTCTCCGATACAGGGCGGACAGAAGGTTCCCCAGATGTTAATCATGGTGATTTTGTTTTTTGCAAACATGCTGTCAGAAATCGCTTTTCCTTCCAATGTGACAGACTTAAAGGAAATTTTTTCTCCGGCCTTCTGGGCAAAGGTCAGTGCTGCCACTGTCATCAGGGCAAAAATCACAAAAAGTTTTTTCATAGTAGCCTCCATGTGCTCATTGTAATTATAGTGTGATTTCAATGCTAGTCGTTTTTAGTTCATTTTCACAAATTCATAGCCGGCATTATTTATGGCAGCCTTGACTTTTTCTTCGTCCAGACTTGCACCTGCTTTGAGTGTGATGACGGCCTTTTTATTTTCATGGCTTGCCACTGCAGATTCAACGCCGTCCAGGGCTTCCAGTGCCTTTTTAACATGCATTTCGCAGTGCTGGCACATCATTCCATTGATTTGGACTGTCTTTTCCATTTTTTCCTCCCTTTGCCGGCTTACAGTCTTTGCC
>DFDV01000193.1 GCA_002369025.1 Treponema sp. UBA3819
AGATAGTCCGGCACGGAAATAACCAGAAAGACTATTGCACCTGTCATAAGAATCTGTGCCGCAATCCGGGCAATAAGCCCTACTGCACTGCGGACATTTCCTGCATTCAGAAGGATCATGAGGCGGTCAATATTCATGCGGATAATCAGATAAGCCGCGAAGGCAACAATGGCAATTTTTACCAGCGACTTGATGACATTAAATCCCCCTTCAAAAGAAAAAACAGTCTTTTTGAGGTACTGTCCAAGACGGGGAACAATTTTATTAAAATCCGGTGTAATGGGCTTTACTGAAAAAATAAAGCCTCGGTTCTGTACGACATTTGCCGCAATCGCTGCAATTCCACCGATAAGGGAAAGTGGAATGACTATGCGCAGAATATAGCGGTAACAGACTGACACGTAGGAAGCCTGAAGCACATCTTTTTCCGCAATTCTGGTAAAGAAAAAGCGCAGGACTTCCTCACACCAGCGGAGAAAAGTCGGGGCAGATACAATGAGCGTAATCACAACAAAGAGCATGACTAGAGAAGATGCAATTTCCTGACTCTTTGCTACCCTGCCTTCTTCACGGGCCTTTTGGATTTTATAATCACTAGGCTCCTCTGTACGGCCTTCATCTTCGGCGGCAAACCACTGCAAGTCTATATCTTCAAAACTCATGCACCGCCTCCTCTCGTAAGCACTGCATAGAGCTGCTCAAGATTTCTGAAAGCACCCTCAAAGGAATGACTGAAGAATTCACATAAATTCGGCATAAGGGCCATGATGATGAAAAAGGAAACGAGAATCATTGTGGGGAATCCTTCACTCATCATGTTCATCATGGGGGCTGCCTTGGAAAGAATGCCCATTGCCACATTTATCAGCAGCAGGGTGCCCATGATGGGAAGCGCAATGATAAAGGCATCAAGAAAGAGATGGGAAAGTCCGGCAAACAAAAAGGAAACGATTTTTTCCCGGCCGCTGACAATTGAAAGCGCGGTGATTGAGTCAAAACTGGAGACCAGAGCCTGCCCAAAAAGACGCTGAGCCCAGTGATTCTGCAGGAAAATGAGCATGGCAATCAGGTTAAAGAACTGTCCCATAAGGGGATTTTCAACTTGACTTACCGCATCATATACTTCGGAAGCAGAAAAACCCATCTGAAAGGCAAAAAACTGTCCTGCCGTACTGAAAGCAGAAAATATAATCGTGATGTAAAAGCCGGTAATTATTCCCAGAAGGACTTCCCCGGCAAGCAGAAGTATGTAGAGCAGAGAATTCGCTCCGTCAGCAAGAAAAGGTGCATAGACGGCAGTCTGTACATGGGGCATGACCAGATAAGCAAAATAACCGGTAAAGGCAACCTTAGCAAGCCGGGAAACATTGCGAAGTGAAAAAAGAGGAATCGTCATAACAAGGGCAAAGCAACGGCCTGCAACAAGGAGAAAAACAGGTGCATTTGCAAGAATCTGTTCAAGCATTGACGATCAGGAACCTCCTAGCGGGCAAGCGAAGGTATCATGGAAAAGAGATTGAGCGTATAGCCGCGAAGCATGGCAAGCATCCAGCCACCAAGCAGGGCAATCAGTCCAAGAATAACCAGCATTTTTGGTAAAAAAGTCAGAGTCTGCTCCTGAATTGAGGTGGTAGCCTGAAAGATAGCAACAATAAGACCGACAATCAGTGCGGCACCCAAAACAGGGGCGCAGAGCATAAAGACCTGCATGACGGCACCGCGCATTAGAACTACAATTTGTCCGACACTCATAACCTAATCCTACCTTACAAAGTGATGGAATTGAAAAGCTGCTGGGTCAGAAGATGCCAGCCGTCAACCAGAACAAAGAGAATCAGCTTAAAGGGCATGGATATCTGAACAGGCGGCAGCATCATCATACCCATACTCATCAAAACGCTGGCCACAACCATATCTATGACGATAAAGGGAATATAGAGAATAATGCCTATCTTAAAGGCTACCGTAAGCTCATGCAGAATATATGCCGGAATAAGGGCATACATGGGAACGTCGTTGGGATTATTGGGACGCTCAAGGTGGGCCATTGACATAAACATGGCGAGTCCCTGCCAGTCACCGGAAAGCTGACGGAGCATAAATGTCTTTAAGGGAGTTTCAGCCTGCACATAGGCTTCCTGAATTGTAATCTGTCCCTCGGAAAGAGGCCTGTATGCATCGGTATAAATGCGGTTAAAAACCGGCCACATGATAAAAAGCGTCATAAAAAATGCAATTCCATTCAAAACTGCAGTCGGCGGAACCTGCTGAAGTGACAGAGCCCTCTTGATAAAATCCAGTACGATGGAAAAACGAAGGAATGTGGTCATCAGAATCAGAATACTGGGTGCAAGGGTAAGCACCGTAAGCATGAGCAGAAGCTGCAGGGAAAATGCAATCTGATTTCCTGTTCTCGGCTGGGTAACACTGATGTCGACATTTGGAATGGTCAGGTTACGCACATCGCGGTTCATTTCTGTTGTTCCCCGGGCAGTACCCGAGGGAAAGCCCTGATTCTGCGCTGACTGAGAAGACGCAGGAAAAAGACAAAGAATGGCAATAAGAGCAAGAAGGAGAATGCGGGGATACTGTCTGGTAAAAAAACGTGCAAGGGCTTTTTTCATAACTCTTCCCCATTCAGCCGGTCACGCTGACGCTGCAGTTCTTCTGCAGCAGACTCCGCACTGTTTGTAAAGACATTGTCGCTTTCGGAAGCAGAACGTGTCTGAGGAGTTTCTTCCTCTGTCCTGGGACCATTGGGCATAAAAATATTGAGGATATCAGCAAAAGATCTTGGCTTTGAAACATT
>DFDV01000018.1 GCA_002369025.1 Treponema sp. UBA3819
CAGGCATTGTTGTAACAGCAAGAATAGTAACAGAACCACTGCCCTTAAAGTCAACAGCCTTTTCATAACGTGCAGCCAGCTGTGAATACAAGTCACCCGGATATCCGCGGTTGGACGGAACCTGTTCCTGAGTGATTGCAATTTCCTTCATTGCGTCAGCATAGGAAGTCATGTCTGTCAGAAGAACAAGTACGTCCTTATCCTGCAGTGCAAACTGTTCTGCAACGGCAAGAGACATATCAGGAATCTTGATACATTCAACCGTCGGGTCAGCCGCTGTATGGATGAACATGACAGTCTTGCTCAGTGAGCCGCCCTCTTCCAGTGTCTTTTTGAAGAAAAGGAAGTCATCATATTTCAGACCCATACCGCCAAGAACGATAACGTCAGCTTCAGCCTGCATAGCAATGCGGGCCAGCAACTGGTTGTAGGGTTCACCTGAAATAGAGAAAATCGGGAGTTTCTGAGAAACAACCAATGTGTTGAACATGTCAATCATCGGAATGTTTGTACGCATCATGCGTTCTGCAAGAATACGCTTTGACGGATTAACTGACGGACCACCAATCGGTTTCATGTTTTCGGTAAGAGCCGGACCATTATCTCTGGGGGCACCGGAACCATTGAAGATACGGCCCAGGAGGTCATCACCAAAAGAAACTCGCATTTCGTTTCCAAGGAAGCGGATCTGGTCACCGGTAGAAACACCGCGTCCACCTGCAAATACCTGGAGTGAAACTGTGTCGCCGTCAATCTTGTTTACTTCGGCAAGAGACTTACCAAAGCGGGTTGTGATTTCAGCAAGTTCGTTATACTTAACGCCATCCGCCTTAACCGTAATGACGGAACCTGTAATAGATTCAATTTTATTGTATACCTTATTCATATCTATTCACCGTCCTTACGCCTTTAAAAGTGCTTCTGCTTCAGCAGTCAGTCTGCCGGATTTTGATGCATACAGATCATCAATTTCCTTTTCGATTTTCTTGAAATCATCGCTTTCAAACTCAGTGTAGTTCCAGTCAATGAACTTCTGGCGAAGCTGGTTGAAATAGGAACGTGCTTCATCTTTGTCAGACAGCGTGAAATCAGAACCGAGAATACCGATGAGCTTGTCCAGATCATATTTCTGGCGCTCAACCGTTGCATTTGCATCGATGGCATCGAATGAGTTCTGCTGGAAGTAAACTGCATCAAGCATTTCTTCCTTAAGGTAAACAAGATAATCATCCAGAGATGTACCTTCTTCACCAACAACCTTCATCATGGAGCCGACATCAACACCTTTGCGGAGTACGTTGAAACAGTAGTCAACCTTGTTTTTGGGAATGATACCGGAATACTTTGACCATGACTGAATCGGGTCGATAGCAGGATATTTACGTGCATCAGAACGGGCGCGTGAAAGACCATGGAAGGCACCGACAACTTTAAGGGTTGCCTGTGTAACCGGCTCTTCAAAGTTACCGCCAGCCGGAGAAACTGTACCACCGATGGTAACAGACCCCTTGCTTCCGTCGGAAAGGCGAACCTGTCCGGCGCGTTCGTAGAATGCAGCAATGTAAGATTCCATGTATGCCGGGAATGCTTCTTCTCCCGGAATCTCTTCCAGACGACCAGACATTTCACGCAGAGCCTGTGCCCAGCGGGATGTTGAGTCAGCCAGCAGAAGAACATTCAGCCCCATCTGGCGGTAGTATTCTGCCAGGGTAACTGATGTATAAACGGATGCTTCACGGGAAGCAACCGGCATTGAAGATGTATTACAGATGATAATTGTGCGTTCCATCAAAGAATTTCCGGTTTTCGGGTCTTTGAGTTCAGGGAATTCCGTCAAAGTTTCTACAACTTCACCCGCACGTTCACCACAAGCTGCAATGATTACGATGTCAACATCAGCATATTTTGATGTTGTGTGCTGCAAAACCGTCTTTCCTGCACCGAAGGGTCCCGGAATACAATAGGTACCGCCGCGTGCGACCGGGAAGAAGGTATCGATAAGGCGAACCTTTGTGACCATCGTTTCTGTCGGTGCAAGACGCTCTGCATAGCAGTTTACTGCACGCTTTACAGGCCATTTGAATGACAAACCGATTTCTACCTCATTGCCCTTTTCGTCAGCAAGAGTAGCAATCTTGTCTTTAAGCGTGTATGAACCGGCTGCCGCAATCTTTTTTACGGTATATGAACCGAGCAGATAGAAGGGCACAAAAATTTTGTGGGTAAAGGGACCTTCCGGAACAGTTCCCACATATTCGCCAGCTTTGAGAACATCACCTTCCTTTGCAGTAGGTGTGAATTCCCATTTCTTTTCTTTGTCGAGAGGGTCTACATAAATACCCCTCTCAAGGAACCAGCCTGCTTTTTCTGCAAGCAGGGGAAGCGGGTTCTGCAGACCATCGTAAACCTGTCCAAGAAGACCCGGTCCGAGTTCAGCAGAGAGAAGGTCGCCGGTAAACTCAACGACGTCACCCGCCTTAATTCCTTTTGTCATTTCGTAAACCTGAAGTTGAGCTATGTTTCCGCGGATACGGATAACTTCGCTTTTCAGGCTAGACTCATCTACTTTTACATAGGCAACTTCGTTCATGGAAATATTTCCGTCAAATTCGACGGAAACCATGTTTCCATTTACGCCGACTACCTTTCCTTTGGTATCAGTCATTTCGTTTCTCCTGTCGATGTGCCATCTTTCAGAATTCTATCGTATATTGCATGGTAGGAAGCCATACCTGTTTCAGCATTGAACTTCTTCATACGGGTTGCCAGCTTGAGTTTGATGCCGTATGCAAACACAGCATCTGTTGCAAAGCCGTCAAGCGGAGTAATATTCTCTATAACGCTGACCCGGTACTGGTTCAGATACTGTTCCGCTGCAAGAGGACTTTCCATGCCTGCTGCCGTTCTGGCTGCCTGCACTGCATCCGGTGAAAGCGAAACTCCCGTAGCATCAAACTTCTTTTTCATGTTGAGTGCACGGATCTGGGCAAGCGCGATACGGAGACTCCGTTCCTGCTTATACCATTCATCTACCAGTTTTGACCCGGTTTTTGATTCTTCACGAGGCGGCTCCAAAGAGAGTTCCTGCAGAATCTTCTGGTCATTTTTATCGAGAAATCGAGAACAAAGCTCTGTAAAGTCTGCTTCCGTAATGGGCAGTGCCGTTCTGTCATCGCTGACGACAAAAGATGGCAGCTGCGACATAAGGTAGTACTGCTTCACTATTTTGCCGCCTCTTTCATGATTGCCGCTACGCGCGGGTTCAGATATGCTGAGAATAAGTCTGCAACTGCTTCTGCTGAATAGTCGTAGAATGCCGCTCCGTCCTTAACGCCGATACGGAAACCACCACCGATAGAATTGTCAGCCTTTAAGGTGAGTCCTTCTGCAATCTTATCTTTCAGGGCTGTCTTCAGGTTTGATTCCAGGGCTTTTAAGTCTTTTTCATTCAGAATGACAGACAAATCAGAAGCGTCTGACTTCTTTGCCCATTCCTTGACTGTCTCGGGAATTAACGTTCCAAGCAATTTTGCATCATATGCTTTTTCTGTCTCAGCACTGACGATTGCAGCCAACTCATTTTCTACGCTCTTGCGGAAAGTCAAAACCAGATTGCGGCTTGCCTGTGCAATCGCATCTTCACTTGCCTTTTCCATACGGGCTGTCTCATCTTTCGCCTGTCTGATAATTTTATCTGCTTCTTCCTTTGCATTTGCAATGATTTTTGCAGCTTCTTTTTCTGCCGCAGCAATCTTTTCAGAAGCAGAAGTTTCAGCAGCGGCGACACCATCTTTCTTGATCTTATCGATCAATTCCTGTAACTGGACGTCCATGCGAACCTCGCTCAATATAAATTTTGTACAACGTTATTATATGGCAGATTAAACTATATTTAATCCTTAAAGATTATTTTACAACAGGTTTATGGAAAAGACAAGGAAAAAATATTAGACGAGTAAGCGGGATTGTATGCGGGCGAAAAGGTACGACTGAAAGAAGAAAGCTGGAATTAGTAGGCACCCATATCAAGGGCAAACTGCACTTCTGTGGTAGACCTGCCCAGTTCGGTGGCTATTTCCTCAACGGTATTTCCGCGGTCATAGAGTTCACGAACTCTGGTGCCGAAGTCTTTTTTGGGAACGATGGGGTCTTCAGCATAAGTAATTGTCGGCTCAATGACGGGAACAGAGGCATAGGATGAACCGTCTTTATTAACGGTAAAGGTGTTTGGTTCAAGGAAGGGAGCAAGTGGTTCCTCGGCTACATCAAAAAGGTCTCCCTGCCCTACAATCTGCTTTTTACCTTCATCCGTAACTGCATAGGCTTCTTCCGCAGGAGAAAAGGATGCTGTCTGCATATAACGCTGAGCGGCACGGGCCGTCTGATCGGGACGATTTTGTCTGGGAGCAGTTTCTTTGTTAGATTTTTCAGGCGCCGGTGAAGATGGCTGAACAGACCGGAGACGCTGACTGAATTCTTTTACCTGCTCTTCCTTTTGAAGTTCATTTTTCAATACTGCCAGGTGCCAGTCTGCCTTTGCTATCATTTCCTTGAGACTTTTTATTCTTTCCTCTACAAGGTCAACATTCCGGCTTGTATTGCGGTTCATGTCCATGATGAGCTGATTTATCTGTTCTCTAACCTGTGCAATCAGACTGTCTGTAGAAAAGCGCTTTCCGAACCATGTGTTGAATCTTGCAAGAAGGACAAGCCACATGACAATATTTATTACAATCAGAAAGCCTGCTAAAAATGCAATGCCTATCATTTTTTTGTGATTACCTCGTTATATCTATATGCCTGCCCAGATATCCTTCCCGGATTTCTGTTCGCTTAGGCTCCTGAGGCTCTTCATTCTGCCCCTGTTTTCCTGATGCGGCCCCATACTGACTGCCAGAACTGCCGTCTTCGTCTACACTGGTAGATTTAGATTCTTCATCAGCGGCACGATGCACGCTTTTTGCCTTTTCCTGCTGCTGCTGGATTATCAGGTTTTCCCTCATCTGCTCGGTAAGCTGGGGCTGAAACTGTGCATTTGCAACCGTCCGCGCTACATTCTGCATTTGAGAATACATTGTCTGAAGGTCAATAGGCTGAATCGACACTCTCTACCCTTCCTGCTGATTATGCAAATCCTTCCGGATCTTTTACATCAGAAATATCAGGCTCTTCGTATTTGCCCCGGCGGACAAAACCGTCTTCGTAGAAGAATGTAACACTCTTGGTGTCTGCATGAACTTCTTCCTTTTCGTCACGCACATACACCTTTACGCCGGCATAAACCGTACCGCTTGCACAGACCTTACCCACAGCCTTGAGTTCACGCAGATGGGCCTGAATTTCTCCGATTTCTGCGTTAAGGTCATCATTCTGCAGAAGAATTTCGTCACGACGCTTGTAGAAGTTCTGCAAGGCATCTGCCTTTTCTTTTGGCAATGTTCTGCGGGCTTTCTGCTGACTTTCCAGGGTAGCGATATTCATTTCGATATCTTCCAGTTCCTTGACATTTGAAGTCTGCTGTGCCTGCAGTTCTTCCAGACGATGCTTTGCCTTGGGGTCAAAACCGACAGAAAGTTCTGTCTCGGCACCGCCACCCGTAGAACCGATGTTCTTTGCAGAGATAAGTTCCGTTGCAAAAAGTTTTCCGCCGGTAATCTGTGCTTTTTTTCCGTGCAGGACAATTTTACGCTGGGCAGAAATATCACAGTTCATTATGAGGTCAGATACGACAACGCTGTTGCCTGCCGTAATCTTAGTGTTCTGAATGAATTTAGCCCAGAGAGTTCCGCCACAGGTAATGGTACCTTCATCGCGTCCCATGATACCCTGAGTAACGATGATGTCTCCGTCGCTTTCAAGATGACAGGCACCGACAGAGCCCATAACTTCAATATTGCCACTTGCCTTAACATCGTATCCGTCTTCAACGTTACCATGACAGACAACCTTACCCAGAAAGTTGATGTTACCGGTCTTGATGTTCACGCCGTCAACTTCCATAACCGGTTCAACATTGATTTTTCCGTTAACGAAGAATACCTGACCATTGCAGGAAGCGACGATTGTACGGCCGTCTGCAGCAACTTCAACATTGCGTCCCAGCGGCATATTGATGTCTTTTCCGTCCGTAGCTTCCAGGTAGCGTGCAAAAATAGTCTGACCATTTTTTCCTTTTTCCGGAAGTATTTTGACGGCAAGGGGCTGTCCCTGTACAACATTCTGTACAAGATTGAGTTCCTTAAAGTTGACCTGACCAGTTTCGGACTCTTTTGCCCTGAGCTTAGAACGGTCTGTTTCAAAATTAAATTCGATATAGGCGTCTTTTCCGTCCACCGGTTTGATAGCCTCGGCAACAATCATCGGCTTATCGTAGACAGGCTTATCAACAAGGGCTTCAATCTTATCATCTGCAATACCTGCGCAAACGCCCTGAGTTTTTAGTGCTTTTTTAATCTGTTCTGCAGAGATATCGGAACCACCCATCATAGGTGCGCTGATTGTAACCGTAGCCTGCATTTCATCTTCTGATGTTTCAATGACGAAAATAGCATCATTTGAAGAATCGTGATTGTAGGTGCCGACAAATTCATAGGCACCGTCAGTACCGGTTTTTGCAAGTTCCTTGATTTTGTCGTCATCAGCAGAAAGAGTGTCTGAACGGTGTACATCAACGATAATGGAATTGGCATCGACAGGTGCACCCTCACCCACAGGAGGCACAACTTTGAGCATGATATTTGCGCCAAAATGATGAACGTAATATACTCCGTCGCGGTTGGGATTTTCCTCCACAGCCTCAATTTCTTCTTCTGAAAAGAGTTCGTTTTCTTTTGCTTTGGATACTTTTGTAATTGCCGTTACATTCTGATATGCACGGATTGTCCAGGGCTTTTTTCCCATGCCGAGAAATCCGTTAAAACCCCGTTCCAGCACTTCGTAGTCAAGATTGATAACTTTACAGTCCAGCTGAACAGCTGCATCAGCAAGAGCTTCTTCCAGCGTGTCAGCATACACTTCTACGCTCTTTAAATCCTGGTCACTTTTGAGGAAATCGGTTAAGTCTTTTCGAATTTTTTCAAGTGTGACCAGCGGCATTTTACATGATTCCCCTGCGCAGGTTTGTCAGTTTTGCACGCAGACGCAGGTTTGCCTTTGTATGCAGCTGAGAAATACGAGATTCACTTACATCAAGAACCTGACCGATTTCTTTGAAAGTCAAATCCTCGTGATAGTAGAGAACGATAACCATTTTTTCTTTTTCGGGAAGTTCATTGATTGCTTCAATTATGACCTTTCTGATTTCTTCACGCTCTACCTGAACATCAGGATTAAGGCTTGAAGGAGATTCGATTGAGTCACCGATGGACATATGATCATTGTCATCACCAGAATACCAGACATCATTGAGGGAAAGGACACTTGTACCGCTTACTTTCATGACAGTCTGCTGAAATTCCGCTTCCGTCATGTTCATTTCTTTTGCAACTTCTGCATCCGTTGCAGGGCGGCCAAGGCGGGACTCAAGGTCTCCGATTGTATCTTCAATTTCCTTTGACTTCTGACGGACAGAACGGGGAACCCAGTCCAGCTGTCTCATCTCATCAAAGATTGCACCGCGGATACGGGTAACCGCATAGGTCTTGAATTTTACGCCTTTATCAGGATCAAATTTTGTGATGGCATCCAAAAGTCCAAACTGACCGAAGCCGACCAAATCATCGTATTCAATGCTTGCAGGAAGACCGACGGAAACCTTGCCAGCTACATATTTTACCAGTGGCATATACTGCCGGATAAATTTATCACGCAAAGCAGAGGATTTTGTCTTTTTAAATTCCCGCCAGAGTTTGTTCTCTTCTTCTTCATCAAGCGGTTGTGTCTGTCCAAGCTCCATGTACTATTCCTTAATCTAATTTTTTGCCAATATTGTCCGTATTGCCTGCGCCATAACCGACGCACTCTGCTCCATTGCCGGCCTTTCGCCTGAAGACGACCGTGATGAACGCGGCTCATCTCCCATGGCAAACTCGCTGTCTCTTACAACATCTTCATCATCTGCTGTAACATCAGCTTCTTCGCCACCTGAAAAAGCACTGATATCCGGTAACTCTTCCAGTCCGTCACTTGCAGATGGCGTTGCAGCACCACTCGCGTTTGCCGGACTCTCATCTTCAACAGCAGTCTCAGGAAGAGGCTGGTCAGATGATTTTGTCGCCTGAACCAGATTCATCGGCTGAAATGCAGGCTGAGAATCCTTTTGAACAGGCGCTTCTGCCTCCTGCCCGCTGGCAAGGGGTTGGACAGTTTCTGAAGAAAGCGGCTCAGGTTCAGGTGCAGGCTCAGGTTTATTCACCGGTGCTTGCGGTGCAACAGAAGCCAGTCCCACTGAACGCAATGCAGGCCGGGTGCCAGACACGTTAAAACGCGGTCCTCCTTCATCTTCCGGTAAACTTTCATCGCCGATTTTGATGTCAACGATACCGCCTACCCGCGATGCTTTTTCTGCCGAAGCATCAGAAACATCGGAAACTGATTCAGACTGTCCATCGGAAAGAAATTTTTGATAAAGAAAGGAACCGCCCGCACCTACCGCCGCAAAAATAGCAGCACAAATAAGTGCACGGAGCAGCAGGAGCCCGAAGCTGATGCCGGAAAAGATTCCAATCAGAAATGAAAGTACGAACCCGACTGTAGCTGCAATGCCAATGTACTTCGGGTTAATCATTTCTATTTCCTCCCATTATTCAGATTACGGCAAAAATGCCATTAGGTCAAGTTTTTTCTTTCTGATTTTACTGCCTAATTTTTATCCTGCCGCCCGTATTTACTTTTTTCTCAGGAACTTTTTCAGGAAGGTTGAAACACCTTCTGAACCACTGTTCTCTGTTTTTTCAATTCTGCCGACGATGTGTTTGACGCACTGGGCAGGCTTTGATGTAGGATTAACTACCATAAAGGGCTTCTGCCTGATAACTGACTGGGTAACAGCCGGGTCATCGTAAACAAAACCGATGTAGTCAATCTTGTAGTTTAAAAACTGTGCAACAATGTTGATGATACGGTCAGAAATGCGCTTGCCCTCGTCAGCACTGTGTACGCGGTTTACCAGCAGTTTGATGTTTATTTCACGGTCAATCAGTTCTGTAGTGATGATTTTTATCATACCGTAAGCATCTGTGATTGCCGTCGGTTCAGGCGTAGTGACAACATAGACTTCGTCTGCAGCCGCAACAAAGCGCAAAACGTTTTCGGCAATACCCGCACCAGTATCTATGATGATGATATCTGCATTTCCCAGCTGACTGAACTGTTCTGCAAAATAATCAAGCTCATCAGTTGTCAGGTTTGCAATCTTGGAAAAACCGTTTGCACCAGCGATAAAGCGAATGCCGAATTCAGTATCCAGGATGATTTCCTGCATGGATTTCTGCTTGTTGATAACCTGCATGAGGTTGAACTGGGGAACAATGTTCAGCAGAACGTTTACGTTTGCCATACCCAAGTCACCGTCAATCAGGATAACTTTTTTACCCAGCTGGGCATAGGCGATAGCCATGTTCACGGAGATATTGGTCTTTCCGACACCACCCTTTCCACTGGTCACTGCGATAATTCTTGTTTTGTGACCGGCACCGGAAGACGATTTCTTGTCGCTTCCCTGCATCAATTCTTTCAGTTCTTCTGCCTGATCTTCCATTATTTCTCCTCCGTGAAGGTATCTTCTATGTGTATCCTGTCTATTTTAAATCCATCCAGTCTGGTCAAAAAATTGACCACGGATGCCCTTTCTATATTTTTTGGAACTTTCTGTCCGTCGGTGATGTATGAAATTGCCTTGTTTTTTTCAGCAAGAACACTCAATACATTTCCGAAGGCCGAAGTTTCATCACATTTTGTTACGATTACAGAGCCGAAATTAAAGGGTTCGTAATTCTGAATGATAGAAACCAGATCCTTTGCCTTGGTGGAGGCTGTAATCGTCAGGTAAACGTCTGCATCCAGCCCCTTTACATTGAGCATGGACCGCATTTTTCCAATATTTTCGTAGTCATTGGGGCTGTAGCCACTGGTATCGATGATAAGTGCATCAAGAGAATCTTTGTATGTATCAAAAATCTGCTTTACATCGTCAGCAGTCTCTGCCTTGTCTACATCGATGTTCATGATTTCGCCAAAGCGGCGCAACTGTTCTTCCGCACCAACACGGGTACGGTCAATGGTGACCATTCTTACCCTTGCCGGCGGTTTTCCCTGATTACGGGCATCCAGAATGATATTTGCGGCAATTTTTGCAACTGTCGTGGTCTTTCCAACTCCCGTGGGGCCTACAAGAACAATGACATGGGGCAATTTGCGGTAGACCTGGGGCGCAATCCTGATTGACTGACCAATCCAGTCTACGACTTTCCTTTCAACAGCTTCAAAATCATCCAGCTCGGCAAAAGAAAATTCTTCCCGGATGCGGTTTGAAATTTCATTGACATAAGAAAAAGTAAACTCATTGTCGGAAAGCATTTCTTCAATTTTCTGTATGGTAGCGTGCTTTTCATTTGCCTGAGCTGCCGCAACTGTTGCCAGACTGTCAATTTTTGTTGTGAGCGTCTTTTTGAGCTCTTCAACAGTTCTGTTAAGGGCGGCAATCTGTATTGTCTGAGTTGGATTTTCTCCGGTTGTCGAACGCAAAAGTTCATCCCTGTTCTTTTGGAATTCATCAGGGGTAGATGCAAACTGAGGAGTTGGATGCCGGGTATTCAGAATGTATGTCGCTTCGATATACTTTTTCTGGAAAAAGCCAAGGACTCCTCCTCTGAGTACCGTATGCTTGTCTGTAATCGTGTAGTCTGTACCATGCAAATCATACAACTGACGCCGGCAGTCATCGATAGTCGGAGCCACGATAGTATAGGTCACAGGCGAAACTTTTTCATTCAACATTTATTTCTCCCAAAATTTCAAGCTGAACATTATTGCCAGCTGCCACAACTTCATTAATTGAAAGCACTACCGTTCCGGGCATTTCACGGCTGATTGCATTACGGACGAGAGGCCTTACCTCCGGTGCACACAGAATGATAGGCTGATAGTTTCTGTCACGGGCAGAAGCCAGTGAAGCGCTGACCGCACTAATCCATTTTCTGCCGTCCACCGGGTCAAAGGCAACAAAGGGCTGTCCACCGTCAGCGGGAATAACCTGATGCTGCAGAATCTTTTCCGATGTAGACTGAGAAAGCTGAAGGACACTTAACCTGCGGTCCTGATCTACATATTGCAGACAAATCTGCAGTCCCAGCGCCTCACGAACTTTTTCGATGAGGAACCAGGTATTATGCTGCAGGGAACCAAAGTTTGCCAGGGTCTCCAGTATGGCAACGATATTGCGGATTGAAACCTGTTCCCTGAGCAGTCCCTGAAGGACTTTTTCGATTTCGCCATAGGTGTAGTGACTGGCAGTAAGCACTTCGTCCACCACAACGGGACTGGTCTTTTTGATTTCGTCCAGAATTTTAGAAACTGCCTGACGGTCAAGAATTTCAGCCGCATGACTGCGAATAATTTCCGTAAGGTGGGTTGCAATAATAGTGGGCGGATCTACAACCGCATAGCCGGCATTTTCCGCCGCCTGACGCTGGTCTTCACTTACCCAGATAGCGGGCATACCGAATGTGGGGTCTACGGTAGCCTCACCCTTGATTTCTTCAGTAACGGCACCTGTGTTCATGCACATGTAGTAACCGAGTTTGATTTTACTTCTGCCCGCTTCAATTCCGCTGATTTTGAAACTGTATTCAGTGGGCTCAAGCATCATATTGTCAATAATGCGGATTGTCGGCACGACCAGACCCAGATCAAGGGCTGCTTCGCGGCGAATACGGGTTACACGTTCAAGCAGTTCTGCACCATTGTCCTGCTGAACCAGAGGAATAAGGGCATAGCCAAGTTCCAGAGAAAGCTTATCAACAGGGACAACAGGACTTACGTCTTCCGGCCGGCCACCAGTCTGCTTCTGAGCTTTTGAAGCCTGTTCTTCTTCAATCTTCTTAAGGGCAACAGTCTTTTCCGTACGAACACGGCGCCAGCCCATTAAGACAAACAAGCCGCCGATGGGCAG
>DFDV01000099.1 GCA_002369025.1 Treponema sp. UBA3819
TATACAGGCGAATGGCGGCGGTACGCTCACGGTAGGCAAGGGTGTCTGGTGTACAGGTGCCATTACTCTTTTTAGTGACACGACACTTGTCCTGGAAGAAGGTGCAGAACTGTCCTTTATCCCGGAACCGGAACGCTACACTCCCGTCTATACCCGCTGGGAAGGCGTCGAATGTTACGCCATGCATCCTCTTATCTATGCGGACAAACAGAAGAACGTAAAAATCACCGGCAAGGGAACGGTAAACGGAAACGGAAAGCCCTGGTGGGAAATGCGCAATGCAAAACGCAATAAGCAGTTTGAGCCAAAAGAACCTTTTGAGCTTGCACTGGCAAAACTGAACCCGGATTACAAAAATCAGCCGGGTGGCGGTGGCGGACGCGAAGTACAGTTTTTGCGCCCCAGTTTTATTGAATTCATTAACTGCGAGAACGTGACTCTGGAAGGCATTACGGTAAAAGATTCTCCCTTCTGGACTATTCATCCGCTCTACACAAAGGGGCTTACGCTCAAAGATTTGTACGTGGAAAACCCCAAAGATGCCCCCAATACAGACGGTATCGACATTGACTCCTGCGAGGATGTAAAAATCATCGGCTGTAACGTAAAAGTTGGTGACGACGGCATCTGTATTAAGAGCGGTTCCGGCCCGGACGGCATCCGTGTAAATAAGCCCACCCGCAATGTGGAAATCCGCGACTGTAAGGTGCAGTGGTCACACGGTGGCATTGTCATCGGAAGTGAAACTGCGGCTCCCATAAGCCATATTGTTGCAGAAAACTGTGATTTGAGCGGCACTGACCGTGGCATCCGCATAAAAAGTCGTCGCGGTCGTGGCGGAGACATTTACGACATTCAGCTTAAAAATCTGGACATGTCCGCCACGCTCTGCCCCATTGCCATCAACATGTACTACAAGTGCGGCGAAAAAGACCCCGCAAGTCCGCTTTTTTCTTTGGACAAGCAGCCGGTTACGTCAGAAACGCCCAAGATTCACGACGTGCATATCTCAAACATAAAGGCAACGGGCTGCAAGGCGAGCGCGGGCTTTATCGTAGGCCTGCCGGAAAGCCCGATTACCGGCCTGACAATCAAAGACTGCGACATCTCTACGGACGAAACTTCCACCGAAAGCCCCATGGACAGCGATATGTTCTTTGGCCTGCCGGAAGTGAGCGTAAAATCTTTCCGCGTCCGCAACACGCCGGACGCAAAGTTTGAGAACGTGAAGATTACTGGCCCGAAGGAAAACTTTATCTACGAGTAGGCAATAGTCCAAAATACATCCGTGTATTTTGGACTATCCGCATGGATTTTCAGCAAACTGAAATCTGAATTGTTTTTTTTTCGCCCTCCGTGGCGGTGCTGAATCCTAGGGGAAAGATGATTTACGGATATATTACACTTGCTGATGAAACAAATCGTGCATACGGAATTGTTGGATCGCAATGGCGAAAAATATGTAGAGGTTCATTTTGAATGCCCCATCTATATCAACAGTGTGGAGCAGGGGAAAATGATGCCCTCTTTTGAAGTCATTGAGCAAATATGCGATGTTCTTCAAATTTCGCCTGTATGTCTTTTTGATGAAAATGCATCACCAAAAAATATAAAAATGTTTAATAAAGATGAATACATCAATGGCATTTCCGACACATTGTTCAAGCGACTGAAATCAGTTATTTCATACGAGATACGGAACACGCTAAAATGAGTGCAGATTAAAAAATGACAACACAGGCGGAAACTGTTTTGTCTCCGCCCGTTTGCTATTTTTTGCGTTTGCTGTTGCGTGTGTCTTTACCGAATTCGGAAATTTTGTTCGGTTCTGCCACACGCAACGTCTTTTGTGCATTTGCCCTGAATTCGGCGAAAGTGTCTGGCTCTGCAATGCGCGGCAGTTTGTCCCAGTCTTCGGCGGGAATGCGGTACTGCACTTTGTTCATGGTTGCGTCAAAGCCTGCAAGCAAATCTTGCCGTGTTTTGTTGCGGATAAACTGCTGATAGTAGGCAGAATCTTCTAATTCGGAAAGTTGCTTGGTAAACGCATAAAGCGCAAACTGGTTTATGGAAACGCCCTGCTGTTCCGCCGCAAATTCTATGCGTTCTTTGAGTTGGTGCGGCACTCTGATGGTGAGCACGCTCGTTTTTTCTTCTGCAACTGGCGAAACCGTTGCGTTTGCGTCTAAAGATGCCCCTGCTGCCGTTACCGCAGCATGACTAAAGCTACGAAGACTAGCCTGTGAATTCTTTGCCATATTGCACCTCCTATGATACGAGCCCGCCTGCGCGGACAACGGTTGCCATAAAATCTGCTGGCGTAATGACGGTAACTTCATCAAAACGCAAGTCGTTGTTGCAGGTAAAATCGTGCACGTTTTTGGTGATGATGTACCGTGCGTTTGATGCAAACGCCAGTTCCAGCATAAGATTGTCGCCTTCGTCCTGCAAATTGGGACGGAGCAGATACGCAATGTCAATCTTTGTGCTGATGTACGCAATAAAATCAAGTACCGCCCACACGTCTGCTTCCGTTAAACCGAACAGTTGCAGTGATTTTTTGCGCAAGCACACATCGCAGTATTCAGCAAACACGGGCGTAGATACCACCATTTGCAATGTTCCTTGTCGCACCAATTGCAAGATTGCATGGGAAGCCCCGCTGCGTGAATACAACGCTTGAAAGATAACGCACGTATCTAGCACCACTCTCATGCTTAAAATGATAGCATATACACTATCATATTGTCAAGAAAAATTTCTCTTTTTTTTCTGTCCCTTCATACTTTGTTTTGCGCACAACTTTTCTATAGACTTATGGCAAAACATGTACTATAATAGTACATCTCATTTGTATACAAACCGGCGTTCGCGTCGGAAGAAGGAGTTTAAACTATGGCAAAAGTAGTTACTTTTGGTGAATTGATGTTGCGCATTCAGCCGGCTGATTATTATCGCTTTGTGCAGGTTGACTCAATGACAACAACTTTCGGTGGCGGTGAAGCAAACGTTTCTGTTTCTCTCGCAAACTATGGCAATGAATCATATTTCGTTACCAAGCTGCCGACACACGAAATCGGACAGGCTGCAGTAAACAGCCTCCGCAAGTACGGTGTCCACACTGAATACATCGTTCGTGGCGGTCCGCGCGTAGGTATTTACTACAACGAAAAAGGTGCTTCACAGCGTGGTTCAAAATGTATATACGACCGTGCAGGTTCTTCAATCCAGCTGGCAAAGCCTGAAGAATTCAACTGGAAGGAAATCCTTAAGGGTGCTTCATGGTTCCACATCACTGGTATTACTCCGGCTTTGGGACCGAACATGGTAACTGCTTGTATCGAAGCATGTAAGACTGCTCGCGACATGGGCATCACCACTTCTTGTGACCTGAACTACCGCGGAAAGCTGTGGACAAAAGACGAGGCTCGCAAGGCTATGACCGAAATCTGCAAGTACGTTGATGTATGTATCTCTAACGAAGACGATGCAAACGACGTGTTCGGCATTAAGTCTGAGGGAACAGACACAACTAAGGGTACGCTGAACAACGACGGTTACGTTTCAGTTGCTCGCCAGCTCAAAGAGAAATTCGGTTTCAAGAAAGTTGCAATCACATTGCGCTCTTCAATCAACGCAAACCGCAACGACTGGCAGGCTCTCCTCTACGTGGACGACAAAGACTATGCATTCTCAAAGAAATACGAGATGTGGATTGTTGACCGCGTTGGTGGTGGTGACTCATTCGGCGGCGGCCTGATTCACTCACAGCTCAAGGGTATGAACACTCAGGATTCAATCAACTGGGCAGTTGCTGCTTCTTGTCTCAAGCACTCAATCATCGGTGACTACAACATGGTCAGCGAAGACGAAGTAAACAAGCTTGCAGGTGGCGACGGATCTGGACGTATCCAGCGCTAGGAGTATTCAAAACGCCGTCCATGGCGTTTTGAAACTCGACGGAAACAAGTTCCCGTCTTGGCTTTTCAGCGCGCGTCCATGCGCGCTTGCAAAAAGACCTCTCCTTTGCGGAGAGGTTTTTTTGTTTTCCGGGTAAGTTTTTATTTGCGGATGAGGTTGGCAAGTGCGGCTCCCAGAACGCGGAGCTGCTCATCGGAAAGACTTGTTTCACGGCTCAGACCGGGAAGTGGTGCATTGGTTGCGGCTATCCAGTAGCGGGCATCGTTAGCCTGCTTGTCTGGAGTTTTGCAGCGGGCAAGTGCGGGGGCAAGTCCTGTGGCGTAGCTGAGGTTTTCCTGTGTTTCTGTGGAGATAAGTTTTTTCAACAGAGCCGTGCTGCGGGAATTCTGTGAGAAAGGAACGGCATAGTAAACGGGGGCCACAAAATGGCGGAGTTCCGGGCTCATTTCTGATGGAAAGAAAATGGAAGTAAAGGGTTCAATAATGTCATGCTTGATGCTGCGGTGGTCGGCCAGGCTCATGATTGCGACACTTGCCATGTTGTTCTGCATGAAGGCAGAAAGAGTCTGTCTGTCCATGCTGAATGATTCTGCGGTAATAAGACCATCCTTTATCCACTTGCGCAGGAACTGGGCGGCATCGTAGAGGGGAGCGTTTATTCCCTCAACAAGGCGGGAAGCCACATCATCCAGATTGACAGGCTTTTCTTTTTGGGCATATTCTGCAATTGTATCCTGAATGATTGTGACGGCGGCATCGTAGGCAGCTTTTCCGTTCAGGGCTTCAGCTAAGGCGCTCAGCAGGTCGAGTGTTGTGGTGCCGTCTCTTCCGGCAAAAATGAGCCCCAGGTCATTGTTTTTCTTTTTGGATTCCCGGATAAAACTGGCGATATCATCCCAGGTGTTGATATTTTTTACGCTTGTCTTCCGCAGTTTGCGCACATTGATGTCTACCTCAAAATGGCTGGCAAGCAGAGGAAGGGACTTGTAGTTTTCTCCCGGGGCTTTTGTGGCGGCAGAGCGGATTGATGTGGTGATATCTGCAAAAAGCGCAAGGGGAACGGATGTGTTTTTTGGCGCAAGGGATTCGGCTGTCTTGAGAGGCTGGCCGGATGTGGTCAAAAGGATATCAGGCTTTCTGCCGGACTGCAGCTGGGAGTAGAGGGAGACCTTGTTGTCGTATTCCTTAAAGTCAGCATCTTTTTCCAGAAGCGATTTGATAAAGGGTATGTTTTGCTCCGGGATGCGGTAGAAGGCAACCAGAGGCCTGCGGAATCTTCCTGTAGCAAATATAGAGACAGCGACTGCAAGAATGACGGCGATAATGCCGGTAATGACGATACATTTCTGATACTTTTTCATAGGATAATTTTAGCACTTTTTTGTAATCTTCGCAATTTACTTTATATTATAGAATAAAAACTTATTTGACAGTAATCTATTTGTTTGGTAAACTGGAGAGATAGGATGGCATAAGTGGCAAAATATCAATTCAAACGGATTATATCCGTCTTTTTGCTGATAACAGGAATGTCTCTCTCTTCGCATTTGTTTGCTCAGGACATGCGCAGTCTTGTGCAGATTTATGCTGATATTGATAAAGCTTTTGCATCCCGCTCAGGTGAAGCTGTTTCAGCAGTCTTAAAGACTAACTCAGATTCTCCTTCCTATGAACTGGTAGAAAATTATACCCTCAAAAAGACCCGCCAGCTGATTATCCGCAATGACTTGGAATTTGCAAAGGAAACTTCTCTGGCTCTCATTGATAACAATGTAGAAAACTATGATGCCATTGATTTGTATTCCTACATCGACAAGGCTCTGGTGGGCGAGGAACAGAAAAAACAGGCTGCCGAAGAAAAGCGCCAGCGTGAACAGGCAAGACTTGCAGCTCTGAGTGAAAAGACTCGTCAGCAGATTCAGCAGCGTGGAAGTTATCAGACCATGAATACTACTTCCGGCAAGGCTGTGTATGTAAGCGAGCAGGAACAGTCATATTCTCCCCTTTTGTGGGCAGTTAAACTGGGCATTGCAAACGTGATGTATCAGATGGTAACAGAGCCGGATAATTACAATAGTTTGAAGTACGGACTTTCCGTAGGCCTTGATATGTTTTATCCTACGGAGAACTTTGTATTCGGTCTGGAAGGTCTGGTGAATGTTCACTTCCTGTCACTGACTGGTGAACAGGAATTTATGATTTCCGGCAGTCTTATTCCAAAAATTGCATACAGCGGCATTAACAAGCATCTTTTTCTCCGCGCAGGATTTGCCGCTTATCCTACTCTGTCAGATGATAAAGAAACCGTTCGTTCTATCAGTTCATTCTATACGCCGGCTATCGGTCTAGGCTTTGAAAATATAGATATTGGTGCGTCAAAGTTTGGCATCCATGGAGATTACTATCCGGGTCACTTTGCCCATGACGATTTAAAGGCGGCTGCAGAATTTGGTGCGAGCATTTTGCTCCCGCTGAATGTGCATGAAAGAACGAAAGTAGGCATTGAGCTTGGTGCAGGCGATGTGCTCTTTATAAAAGAAGAGGGAATTGAAAACAGAATAAAAGGTATTTTCGCAATTGGAGTCGGAAATGTTCAAAAGTAAAAAAGGATTTATTGTAACGATTTTGTGTCTGTTTGTAGCACTGTGTGCCTTCGCACAGGGTACAACCAAGGCAACGGAAACTTTGCTTCAGCGTGCAGATGACGCATATACTGCAACTGACTATCAGAAAGCATACGGCTATATTGCTGCGGCCCTTAAGATGAATGAGGGTGAGTACAAGCAGTTTGGTGTTGCTCCGAATGTTGCTCTGCTTGCAAAACAGATTTTCCGCAAGCAGCTTCAGCAGGTATCAAAGACAAAGAATTATGCTGTTCTTGATGATGTAAGCGGACAGATTGAAAAATTCCCGGATATCGCAGACGAAGATTTGAATCAGCTGATCAGGCGCCTGCAGTCTCAGCGTACAACGGAACAGCGCGCAAAGGAAAATGAGTCTCTCGTCAAGACCATGGCTGAAAAGAATAACGAAAGCCTGAAAGGTTCTCTTGAAACTCTTGCTGCCCAGCAGGCTGAGCAGAATGAAAAAATGATGCAGCAGCAGCAGGAAAGTAACAAGGAATTCATCAAGAGTGTTTCTGATGAACTTGGTAAAAATAACGAAAATATCGTAAAGGCCGTGAGCAAGGGAAATCACACGGTATTTGTTGCCATTCTGATTGTTTGTGGCGTTCTGGTGGTTGTATTTATTATTGTTGTATTCAGCATCATCACTTCTTCCCGTGCAGCGGCACATCAGCGCGAACAGTTTGATGCAACGCTTAAACTGGTTGCAGGCATGCAGCAGCAGAACACTCAGCTTTTGCTGGGCGGCGTAACGGATATCAACAACAATCTGGGTGGTCTCCGTTCTGCAGGTTCAAGCCGCTGGGGTATGGATGCACTTCCTGCTCCAGAGATGAACGAAGAAGAAAAACTTGAGCTTAAAGACTTGGCGATTAAGTGTGAGGAACTTGGTGCTCAAATTGACCAGATTTCAAAGCGTAAGAACAATTCAAAGAATGTCAGCGAACTGGTATTCAAACTGGCAACTCATTTGGGCTTGAACCAGAATACTTCAATGATATATTTCTGTGCGGCAATGGTCTATGACATTGGCTTCCTTGATTTGCCGAATGAATTGCTGAATGCAGAAAGCCTGACTGAAGAACAGCGTCAGCAGTTGAGGGACCACCTGACTGGCTGTGACGACAGATTTGAATTTGTTCCGGAAAAATATCGTCAGATCTTTATTGATGCGTCAAAGTATCATCACGAAAATATGGACGGAACAGGCTATCCTAAGGGGCTGGAAGGTGAGAAGATTCCGCAGATTGCCCGCCTGATTCATGTAGCGGAAAGTTTTACGGCACTTATCAGCCGCAGAAGTTACCGTGCAATTATGGATAAGGAATCTGCAATCGAAGACATGAAGTCAAAACCGGGTCTCTATGATCCTGATGTAGTTGCCTGTCTGGACGCTCTGGTCTAAGGAAGTTTACGAAATATCACGGCGGTGAGAAGCGTCTGGTTGCTCACCGCTTTTTTGTGGGAGTTTGGAGTATATATGTGTGGAATCGTTGGTTATGTAGGTTGTAAGCAGGCGACACCTGTTCTGATAAATGCACTGAGAAAACTGGAATATCGCGGTTATGATTCTGCGGGCGTGGCAGTTTTGTCAGAGTCTGGCGACGAAATCCTTATCCGCAAGTCAAAGGGTGCCTTAAAGTTTCTGGTAGAAAAAATTACCGGTCAGGTTGTTAAGGAATCAAAAAACAAAGATGCTGCGGCAGCTCAGGCAGAAAACGAAGAAGCGCTGAATGCGGCAGTTGAAAAAACAGCTGATTTTGTAAAGGGACACATCGGTATTGGTCATACCCGTTGGGCAACGCATGGTGAGCCCAGTGAACTGAATTCCCATCCCCATACCAACGAAAGCGGCTCTGTTGCGGTTGTTCATAACGGTATCATTGAAAATTATGCTACTCTCAAGGCATGGCTTCAGAATCAGGGGGTTGTATTCCGCAGTCAGACTGATACGGAAGTTGTTGCCCACCTTATCAATTATTATTACGAACAGACAGGCGAGATTTTTAAGGCAGTGCTGATGACCTTGCAGAAGCTGGAAGGTTCTTATGCGCTTGGTGTAGTGTGCAAGGATTTTCCTGACCGCATTATTGCTGCCCGCAAGGAAAGTCCACTCATTGTAGGTCTTGGTCAGGGTGAAAACTTTATCGCAAGTGATGTTCCTGCGATTCTGGAGCACACACGGGATGTATATTTCCTTGATCAGAAAGAAGTTGCAGTTCTTTACAGCGACCATGTGGATCTCTTTACTGCTGACGGTGAAAAAATCAAGCGCGCCCCCTATCATGTAGACTGGGACATTTCATCCGCAGAAAAAGACGGTTATGCTCACTTTATGCTCAAGGAAATCCATGAGCAGCCTAAGGCACTTACTGATACCCTTCGTC